>CAIKBU010000100.1 GCA_903825765.1 uncultured Actinomycetes bacterium
GTTCGTTCGAGGATTTCCGTTACTTTGTCGTAAAACTGACCGACTTCTAAGACAACGTCGGCGGTCTCATCGGCGGCTACGGTCACCCTTCGAGACTACCGTCCCCCCTGCTCCCCCACCGACCACTCGGCACGCCAACAGGGGGGACGTGGCAGACTAGAGAGTGGATAGTGAGTTGGCTGGGTGGTCGCACCCTTGGGAACAAGGAGTGAGGAAAGTCGGGGCTCCGCAGGGCAGGGTGCTCACGAAAGGTGAGACACGGTGACGTGCAGGAAAGTGCCACAGAGAACAAACCGCCGATGGCCCGCGAGGGATCAGGTAAGGGTGAAACGGTGCGGTAAGAGCGCACCAGCGCGGGGGGCGACCCTCGCGGCTTGGTAAACCCCACTCGGAGCAAGATCAAACATGGGAGCGTAGCCCGCCAGTCTCGAAAGGGACATCCCAAGGTGGATCGCTTAGATGGATGGCCACACAACCTCGTATGAGGTGGACAGAACCCCGCTTACAGGCCGACTCACTATCCGCCACCAGAACGAGAAAGACCTCATGCCCCACCTGCCGTACCGAGAGCTACCCCACGCCGACCCCGGTACTCCCCCATTGGCATCCCCCTCGCGCTACCTCGCGTGGCTCGCGACTCGACAGCGGGGTATTTTGTCGCTCAATGCGCTCTTCGGCGTCGGCTGGATGGTCGCTCAGGCACTCGTCTGGGCCGCGGTAGGCGCCGCCATCGACCAGGGCATCGCCAAGCACAGCGTGCGGGGACTCGCCTTCTGGGTCGCCATCGTTATGGGGCTCGGCCTCGTGCAGGCCACCTTTGGCGCCTTTCGTCACCAATTAGCCGTCACCAACTGGATGCACGCCACCTTTCGCACGGGACAGCTCGTGGGTCGCCACATCACGCGAACGACCACGGCCCTCACCGATGAAGTACCCGCGGGCGACATCGTCAACACGATGATGTCCGACGTCGGGCGCGTCGGTGGCGCCTACGACTCATTGGCTCGGTTTCTGGGCTCCATCGTCGCGTGGCTCGTGGTGTCCCTGATCTTGCTCCACACGTCGCTCCAGCTGGGACTCATCGTCATGATTGGCGTCCCCGGACTAATGATCTTGACCCTTCCACTCATGAAGCCCCTCCACCGAGCCCAAGCCGGGCAACGCGAGGCGGCCGGCCGACTCGCCGCCCAGGCGTCGGACACCGTTATTGGTCTGCGTATTCTGCGTGGCGTGGGTGGTGAAGACGTCTTCTTTGCCAACTACCAGCGGCAAAATGACGCAGTTCGTCGCGCCGGCTTTCGCATCGCGACCCCCTCCGCCGCCCTCGACTCCGGCCAAATCTTTCTTCCCGCCATCCTCACGGTGACGGTCACCTTTCTCGGCGCTCACGACGTCCTCCACCACACGTTGCGCGCCGGCCAACTGGTGTCCTTCTTTGGCTACACCACGTTCTTGACCACACCACTTCGCACCGCCATTGAATACGTCATGACGGCTACGCGGGCCTACGTCGGAGTCAGCAAGGTCCAGCGGATTTTGACCATTACCCCACCCACCTCCGATGCGGCATCTCCACTCCCCTGGCCCCCACGGGGCGATGTGCTCGCCGATCAACGCAGTGGCGTGCGCATCAGCGCGGGTCGTTTCGTTGGACTCGTGGCCTCCTCCAGTGCGGAGTTGGTGCCGATCGTCGACCGGCTCGGTCGCTTTAGTAGTGACTGCGTGGGCGTGACCCTTAACGACCTCTCCCTCGCCGACTTCGCCATGCGCGATGTTCGCCATCACATCGTGGTCAGTGAAATCGAGCCCCGTCTCTTTTCTGGCCCGCTGCGCGACGAACTCACCCCACGTGGCGAGCAATCGGCCTCGACCATACTCTCGGCCCTCGAAGCGGCGAGCGGCGACGATCTCCTCGACCAACTGAGCGAGGGCCTCGACACTGTGGTGGAGGAGCAAGGACGGAGTTTCTCGGGTGGTCAACGCCAACGACTCAGCCTCGCGAGAGCCCTCCTCACCGACGCAGACTTTCTCCTCTTGATCGAACCCACCTCCGCCGTCGATACCCACACCGAGCGCCGTATTGCGCAGCGCCTTCGTCGATACCGAGCCGGTCGTACAACGGCCATCGTTACCGCGAGCCCGCTCATGCTCGAAGAGACCGATGAAGTGTTGTTTCTCATCGACGGCGTGGTCGTGGCCCACGGGACGCACCACGAATTACTTGCCACCTCCGCGGACTATTCCCGGGTCGTACTGCGAACGGACGACGAATGACCACGCTGCCTATTGCCGATTTCGCCACCGTCCAGCGGTACGCGCGCACTATGGTGCGTCGCCACCGCGGCGCCCTGGTGGTGATGCTGAGCCTCTACGCGATCGCCGCGGTCGTCGCACTCATTCCGGCCTACCTCATCGGTGCATTTACGAATGACATCGTGGCGGGGACCTTGACCTCGGCGGGCGTTCTGCAACGCTGCGAGGTACTCGCCATCACCTCGCTGCTCTACGGGGTGTTTTCCTTCTTCGCTCGCCAACGCAGTTACCTCCTCGGTGAACAGATCTTCGCGGAACTTCGTGAGGAGTTCCTGGCGGCGGTGTTGGCGCTCCCCCTCAGCGTGGTCGAACAAGCCGGCACCGGTGACCTTCTGAGTCGCACGACCAGTGACGTTGAAGCCATGTCACGCACGGTGCGCTTCGCCGTGCCCGAATGGCTGGTCGCCATCATTCAGACCGTACTCACCGCGGGAGCGATGCTCCTCGTGAGTCCCCTCGCCTCCGTGGCCTGCCTGTTCTCCCTCCCGCCACTCTTCTTCGCAACCCGTCACTACTTGCGCTACGCCACCCCTGGCTACCGACGAGAGCGGATGAGTTACGCCTCACTGGCCGGCACGGTATCGGAGACGACCGAGGGGGCGCGCACGGTCGACGCCCTGCAGTTAGGAGAACGTCAGAATCGTCGTCTGGAGGCCAACTTTCGCGAGGCCTTCTACGCCGAAATGTATACCTTGCTCATGCGCATGGTCTGGTTTCCCATTACGGAAAGTGCCTTCGCCTTAGCGGTCGCGGCCACGCTCGGGTGGAGCGGCTGGCTCGCCCTCCACCACGTCATTAGCGTTGGTGCGGCCACGACAGTGACGCTCTACGTCGTGCAAATAAACGATCCTCTGGACCGCATTGTGCAGTGGCTCGACGAGCTCCAGCTCGGTCAATCATCGCTCGCGCGCCTCGTGGGCGTCGCGACCGTTCGCGACCCTCGACCACTGACCGGACCCACGCCCGTTGGCGAGGCCATCAGTGTCGACCACGTGAGTTACGAATACCGTGAGGGATACCCCGTTCTTCGAGACGTCTCACTGGCCATTCGACCAGGCGAGCGACTCGCCATCGTCGGACCGTCCGGGGCGGGCAAATCAACCCTCGGCCGCCTCTTGGCCGGCATTGACGCGCCCACGAATGGGGCGGTGCGCATTGGTGGCGTCTCACTCGGCGACCTTCCACTGGTCGCGTTGCGTCAACACGTGGCACTCGTCACCCAAGAGCACCACGTCTTCTTGGGCACCGTTCGCGACAATGTAGGGCTCGCCAAACCCACGGCGAGCGACGAGGAGATTTGTGCCGCCCTCGAGGCCGTTGACGCACTCGACTGGGTGGCACTCCTCCCCCACGGGCTCGACACCGAGGTGGGCAGCATTGGCCACGCCGTCTCACCGGCGCAGGCGCAGCAGCTAGCGCTCGCCCGACTGGTACTCGCGAACCCCCACACATTGATTCTTGATGAGGCCACGGCACTCCTCGACCCACGCGCCGCTCGTCATCTCGAGAAATCGCTCAACGCGGTCGTCACGGGCCGCACGGTCATCGCGATTGCCCACCGGCTGCATACGGCCCACGACGCTGACCGCGTCTGCGTCATGCGCGATGGACGTATTGCCGAATTAGGAACGCATGACGAACTGGTGGCACAGAACGGCGAGTACGCCGCTTTGTGGCACAGTTGGCGCAACGAAGCGGATTGAGCCTCGGACGTGGCTCGGTCGAGGTAGCAGTTCGGCGCACGCCTGGTGACCTTCGCGGAACGTAGGAGTTCGGTGTCGGTGTGGGCGATGCCGAGGTAGTCAGGGTCATAGGAGGCTAGGCAAAGCGTCACAATGACCGGCTTTCTTCCTCAGGACGTAGGGTCTGACAAAGAATTGAGGAAGAAGGGCCCTGCTATCGAGATGGCGCAGGACATCCAACGTGGTCTCGACACAACTCATCATGCGTAAATGTGCGCAATTCTCTTTTCAACCAGTGGCACAATAATGAGGACTTCGGTGTCTAAAGTTGCAGAATGCCTCAACCACTGCGCGGTGACGAACTGCTGTCGTGCCTCCACCGCATCGCTCTCAGTCGAGGTGCTCCCGTGGTGCTCTCCCCTCGAGCAACCTCCGTCGAATTACGACAGCGAGGTCGCGCCGCCGAGCAGTTCCGCGACAAAGCCCTCGCGACACTTCGGGCCACCTACGACGGTGTCGCCAGTGACTCGACCGAGACGACGATGCAATCGATGCGCGACGGCGTCCAACTCATTCTCCGTCCGTCACTGCCCGACACCAATGGTCGCCGCGCTCGCGTCCACGGACTCTGGCGGACCGGAAAAATTGATGGACAGTTCTCCTACGCGCCACTGCTGGTGAAGAACAGCGAAGTCTTCGAACCCGCCACCACGAGGAGCATGCTGCGCTCATCGTTGTCCGCGTTTGCCCCCGTAGACGGCGACGTCGTCGAGGGTATCGGGCCCCGAAGTACGCCCACCGTGACGCGCAGCGGGCTGGCCTTGGCCCACGCACTTCGGGTCCTCGACGACCTCGGCCACGCCGACCCCTCGATGCGCGTTGCCCTCATTGATCGAAATACGCACGTGTGGTGGTTTGCTCTCAACGACGCCGCGACGCCGCGATTCGCCATGCGCCACTACGACGACGCATTCGCCGAACGTGCATCCGTTCTCCTGGCTCACGACGAGTGGGTGCGCGGTGACGGCCCGTATCCCACGACGCCCTATTGGCATCGTGACTGCGACGACTGCCCCTACCGCGACGGGTGTCGCACCGAGCTTGAACGCAGTGACGATGTGTCGCTCGTCCACTACACCAATCGATCACAGCAAGACGCCTTGCGCACCGCGGGCGTCACCACTCGACGGGAACTCGCCGCCCTCGACGCTCGGGCGGCGACCCGTCCATCAGCGAGTGATGATGCGCCGCTTGCGTCACGCCTCGCGAAGAGTGTCGAACGACTCGACACCCTCATCTACCGAGCCCGCGTCGACGTCGCGGGCACCTTCCTTCGCGCCCTCGACGCCGAGGCCATTCATTGCCCCACCGCCGACGTTGAGGTTGACGTGGACATGGAGAGCTACGACGACATGACCTACCTCTGGGGTGCGACCGTTCGACTCACCGCTCCGGTACCGGGCGTTGTCGACGGGGCCCATTCGTTCGTCACGTGGGATGCGCTTACCCCGGAGAGCGAGGCCAGTGTCTTTCGCTCGTTTTGGCACTGGTTGCACGAACTCCGTGAACAGACCATGGCCTCAGGTCACACGTTTGCCGCCTACTGCTTCTGGGCGCAAGCGGAAGATTCAGCAATGGACCGCGCCCTGCTCACCCTGGGCGATGATGCACCCGAGCACGCCCACGTCACCGCGTTTCGCCGTCACCAGCCGCCCCAGTGGATTGACTTGCACGACGTCGCCAAACGCTCGATCCAGACCGACGGACCACTGGGCTTGAAGCATTTGGCGAAGGCCGCTGGGTTTTCGTGGCGCGACGAACACCCCAGTGGCGAGGCATCAATGGGTTGGTACGAAGTAGCGGTGAGCCAGGACCCCACGGCGATGGCCTCTCGCGAGCGACTCCTGCAGTACAACGAAGATGACTGTCGCGCCACGGCCGCTTTGCGTGATTGGTTGAACGGTCCCGCCAAAGAACTCCCCCATCGTGACGACCGAGAGTTTTCTTGACTGCCTCATTAGGCTGAGGTCGTGTCAACCGATCTCGCCACCGCTCCCTCACGGCTGGCGTTCGTCGTTGGTGCCGTTGCCGCGGGACTCTCGATTGCGCTCCTGTGGCCCCTCGCGCTGGGCGCCGACGCGCTTCATCAAAACCATGCCACTCGTGGCATAGCCCTCCTCGGTCTCGTCATCGTCTGCCGATTCCTCATTGCACGGGTGCAGACGCTGGTCCTTGACGCCGTCGCAACCAATCAACGCCGACGTAATCGACGCTCCCTCATGCACAGCGTGGTCGGTACCGTGCCCTCCCCTGACGTGGTTGGCAACCTCCTCTGGGCGAGTGAACGGGCGAGTGACGGCGTGTCCCTCGACGCCCTCCGCGCGGGCGTTGGTGTCGCGGTACTCAACGTGCCGATTCTCTTCCTCTACGGAGGGTGGCAATCAGCGGCCCTTGTGATTGCCCTAATCGGATTGGCTATTCCCTTTTACCGACACGCGGGGATCGTCGCGCGCGACGCCGACAGTATTTTTCGACGGCAACGCAGTGACCTCACCACTCGACAACTCGAGCTCCTCACGAACAGCGTGGAACTTCGCGCCCTCGGGGCGGTCGAGTACGGGGCCGACACCGTCGTGGCCTTGTCCGAGCGGGAGCACCGCAGCGCCCTGACCGCCATTCGGGCCTCGCTCGGCTCATCGCTCGTTACCGAATTTCTCGGTGGTGTTGCGGTCGGGCTCGTTGCCATGGTGGTGGGCCTGGGTCTCCTCCACGGTCACGAACGCCTCATGCCAGCCCTCCTGAGCGTCTTCGCCAGCGCCGACCTCATTGGCTGGATTCGTCGGTACGGTGTCGCCTTCCACCAACGCGAAGCGGTGAACGACGCCGTGGCCTTGTTGACCACGCCAGTCACCCCGACGCCCGCCCCCGTGCGTGGGGCACTCGTGTCCCTTGGCCAACTGCGCGTCACCGAGCAGGGCCAGGCCCACTCCTTCGACGTCCAGCCCGGCGACCGGCTGGGCATCGTGGGCCCGTCGGGAGCGGGGAAATCCACGCTCGTCGATACCGTGCTCGGCCTTCGCCTACCCCACGCCGGTCGCGTCAGTCGCGCCGACGTGCCCATCGGACGCGTCGGCATTGACTCCCCGCTGCTCGGTGCCACGGTGCGCGACAATCTGACCCTGGGCGATGACATCCTCGACCAGCACCTGCGTGCCGTGCTCGCCGAAGTGGGTCTCGATCTTGACCTGGACCGCGAACTCTCACCCGATGGCGAAGGACTCTCCACGGGCGAGCGCCTTCGACTGGTGATTGCCCGCGCGCTGCTCCACCACGTCTCGCTCCTCGTCCTCGACGACGTCGCAGGCACCCTCGATACCGAGGCCCAGTCATTCGTGCGAACGGCACTCGACTCTCGGCCCGCACTCGCGGTCATTGAATGCTCCGTTGACGCCAGTGCACTTATCGTCCCGCAGCGAATGGTTCACCTCCCGTGAGCGCCGCCACCAGCACCCTGCGCCAGTGGCGTGAACGGGCCCAACCAACCCGTCGCGTGCTTCGACGCGCCCTCATCGGAGGGCTCAGCGCCTCGCTCGTGTCGTCACTCTTGTTGACGGTGGCGGTGTCGTTATTGGTCTTTAGCGCGACGCGCCCGTCGTGGCGCAGTGTCGCCGCGTGGCTCGTCGTCGTGGAACTACTCGCCTTTGTTCGGGCCCCGCTTCGATTCAATGAACGGCTCGCCTCCCACACCCTCGGCTACGACGCGGTCACGACGTGGCGGCGTTGGCTCGTCACCACCGTCGGCCAGTGGTCGACCACGACCTGGGCGACGCACGGATCCGGCGACATCGCCGACCGAGCGTTGCGCGACACTGACGCACTCAGTGATCTCTGGGTGCGCGGACTCCTGCCCCTCATCACCTCCTACGTGACCCTGGCGGTCGGCGACCTCGCGACCTTCGTCCTCACCTGGCGGCACGCGTGGTGGCTTGCGCCGGCGCTCGTCCTCAGCCAGGTACTCGGTGGACTCCTCCTTCGCCGTGGTTTCAACGGACTCGTTCGAGACGACGCCGAGATTCGCCAGGCCCGGGGTGCGCTCACCACCCAGATTGTTGATGGGGCTTCCGTCGTTCACGACCTCGCGCTCCTTCGCGCCACTTCGGTCGTGTCGGGTCGAATCGCGACCGCCCTCGTCCCGCTCGAGCGGGCCGAGCAGCGAGGGCTACGGCGTCGACGGGCCCTGACGGCAGTGTCGCTGCTCCAGGCGGCCGTGGCGCTGACCCTCACGCTCCTCGCGGCGCCCGCCCTCAGTCCTCTCCTCGTGGTCGCCCTCGCGTGGCTCAGTCTCGGCAGTGCTGATCTGCTGGACGCCGCCCAGGCGGCACTCCAGTCGTTGGTGGCGGTCACGGCCGCCGGTGAGCGACTCGACGACCTCGGTCGCACGCGAACACCTCGGGGCAGTCGGCCCTGGCGCGACGACACGATGACCATCGAAGTGGATGGCCACGAAGTGCGCGAGCTTCCTCGCGGGTACCGCCTCGCCCTTACCGGGCCCTCCGGATCGGGCAAGACCTCACTTCTTCTGGCGCTCGCCGGTCTGAGTGACGACCCGTCCCCACTCCTCGTAGGAGGTGAGCGTCTCTCTTCCTACCTCGAATCGGAGGTTCGCCGGGCGGTGCGCTACGTGCCGGCCAACCCCCAGCTCGTGCGCGGGTACGTGCGTGACGTCCTCGCCATGGGGCACTCGGTGTCGTCGTGGTCGTGGGATCAACTGCGCGACGTTGGGCTCACCCTCGATCCCGATCAGCGGCTAGAAAACCTCTCCCGGGGTGAGCGCCAGCGCTTCGCCATTGTTCGGGCGTTATCCACCTCGCCCGCCATCGTTCTCCTCGACGAGCCCACCGGTGGCCTCGGCATCGACGACACCGAGCGAGTCCTCCGGCTTCTCGAGCACTCGGGCGTGACCGTTATCGTCGCCACGCACGACCCGCTGGTCGTGGCGTGGTGCGACGACACCGTTGCCCTCAGCCGTTGAGGGCGCCCATCGCGGCGGCGTGGTAGCGGTCACCGGCGACGCGGTCGAGCGGCACGGCGGCCAGCAGCGCTTTCTGGTCGTCATCGCTCAACACGATGTCAGCCGCGGCCGCATTTTCTCGTAGCCAGCGTCGGCGCTTGGTACCGGGAATTGGCACCACGTCGTCGCCCTGTGCGAGCACCCACGCCAGAGCGAGCTGGGCCAGCGTCACACCCTTGGCGTCGGCGATCACCTGTAGTGCGTCGACAATGGCCAGGTTCTGGTCGCGGTTCTCCCCCTGGAACCGCGGGTAGTTGGTCCGCATCTCACGCTCACCTGCCGCGATAGTCGCGGCCTCGCTGGTGAGGAAACCACGACCAATGGGGCTGTATGCCACGAAGCCAATGCCCAGTCGACGGCACGTCAGTAGTTGGTCGGCGACGACCTCACGAGTCCACAGTGAGAGTTCGGATTGCAGGGCGGCCACCGGGTGCACCGCGTGGGCCCGCTCGATCGACGCTGACGACGCCTCGGAGATGCCGAGGTAGCGAACCTTGCCCGCGACGACCAGTTCCTTCATCGCTCCCCACGTTTCTTCAATCGGCACCGTCCGGTCCACGCGGTGCTGGTAGTAGAGGTCGATGACGTCAACGCCGAGTCGCTGGAGCGAGGCGTCGCACGCGGCGCGAACGTAGTCGGGGGTGCCGTTGATCCGCACGGGGGTACCGTCGGCCAGTCGTTCATTCCCGAACTTCGTCGCCAACGTCACCTCGTCACGTCGTCCGGCGATGGCCCGACCGACGAGTGCTTCATTCGTGAACGGACCATACATGTCGGCGGTGTCCAGAAAGGTAATGCCCCGGTCGAGCGCTTCGTGGATTGTCGCCACTGATTCAGCGTCGTCACCAACGCCGTAAAACTCACTCATCCCCATGCAGCCCAGCCCCATGGCCGAGACCACGAGTTCGGCACCCAACGTTCGCTGATTCATCATTTTCTCCATGTGAAATTCGTCACAACCCTAATTTTCTTTGACTTTACTGCACCTCATTCGACCAAAAAGCCAACTAAGTTTTTTTCATTGGTCGGGGGGACCAACGAACGCGCAGCCCGCTTGCTCGAAAGAGTAAGCGGGCTCCTTCGTTAACGACATCACCACGAACGAGTACGTCGGGGATGCGCCCGCCAGGGCGCCACGTTGTATGGTTCGATGGTGAACCAAGACGTCTCGCTCGACGCCCCCGAGGGCACCCGACCACTCATGCGTGGGTGGTTCCACGGGGCCGGTACCGTGGCCCTCCTCATCGCGTTGCCGTTTCTCGTCGCCCGGGCCCACACCTGGGCTCAACTGGGCTGGACCCTGTGTTACTTCGTTGGTGTGATCGCCATGATGGGCACCAGCGGTGCCTTCCACCTCATCAATCACCCGCCGAAGCGTCGCCGACTCCTACGTCGCCTCGACCACACGACGATTTTTCTCGCGATCGCCGGCAGTTACTTCGCCATCATCGGCCTCACGATGCACGGCACCATTCGCCTAGTACTGCTCATTGTGATTTCGGTCGGCTCGGCCGTTGGCATCGCCGTGCGTCAAATCGCCCACGATGCGCCCAAGTGGGCCAAGACCATCCCCTACCTCATCGTCGGGTGGGCCGCCATAACCGTTATTCCGCAAATCGCTCGGGGCGGTGGCGTGGCCTGCGTTGTCTGGGTCCTCGTCGGCGGCCTCGCCTACTCGGTGGGGGCCGTCTTCTACGGGGCGAAGAAGCCACGGCTCAATCCGCGAGTCTTTGGTTACCACGAACTCTTTCACGCCCTGACCCTGGTGGGTGCGGGCGCCCACCTCGTGGCGATCTGGCTAGCCCTGCGCTAACGGGGGCACGACGTTCGCCCGGACGAGGGTGGCGGTACCCCGGCGGGCACCGATAACACTCACCGCACCGTTATCAATCCGCATGCGCCACGCGGCCGAGCCATCGACACCCATGGCCCACGTCAATGCGGACTTGATCGGCGACACGTGACTCACAATCAGCACGTGGCGATCGGGATCATGCAGGAGTGACGTGGCGTCGGCGGCGAGGGCGTTGAGGCGAGCGTGCACCCGCTCATCGACCGCCTGCAGCGACTCGCCGTTGCCCAGTGGGTGCGTGTGATCCGATTCAAAGGCCCGCCACTGCTCGTCGCTCACCTGGTCGAGTGGTGTTCCGTCGAGATCGCCGTAGTCCACTTCGATAAAGGCGTGGTCCACCTCGGCCTCGAGGTGCGGCATCGCGAGAGCGGCCGTCTCCCTCGCCCGCTGCAGGGGTGAGGTGAGCACTCGCTCCACACCGTCGAGCCATCCGTGCAGCGACCGTGCCTGACGTCGACCGTGGTCGGTCAGGGCCGGGTCACTGCGCCCCACCAGGAGTCCGAGCGCGTTGGTGGTGGACTGTCCGTGACGAACGAGGTAGATCACGGCAACAACCATCGACCACAGGACGGGCACTCCATGAGCTCACCGCTCACCGTGGCCTTGAACCGGTCGAGGTCGAGGGGCGACAGCGCGATGCGACACCCGTCGCAGCGTCCCGCGTCGACGAGCGCGGCACCGGCGCCACTAACGCGCTTGGCGGCCCCCTCGTATCGCGCGCGCCACGGTTCGGGCACCGCACGACTCCGGGTGTCGCGGTCAACCAGCAGCGAGGCCAGTTCCTCGTTGAGTGTTTCGACGAGCCCGGCGATTGTGGCCTGGAGATCGGCGCGACGGGCGACGAGTGGCTGAGCCTGTCCCTTGATGACGTCGACCTGCTGCGCCGCGGGTTCGAGTTCGAGGAGCAGAGACAACTCGACATCCTCCGCCTCAGCGGCGGCGTTCGTCACCGAGTCGAGTTCGTGGGTAATCGACTCGAGTTCGCGGGCCCCACCGGTGGACGTGTCCAGCGTTTTACGCAGACGATCGCGGCGCTCGACCAACGAGGCGGCCGACTGGTGGGCCGCCTGGTACGCACTGGCGAGGGGGTCGTGGACCGCTTGGGCTTGCTTCAGCGCGGCCAGCAGGGTTCGCAACTGCGCCTCGACCTCGGCCAGTTCGGTCTGCTCGGGCAGGTGGTCACGTTGGGCGCGAACGCGCTCACACCAGCGATCGGCTTCGAGGAGCGAATGAAGGGCGTCGAGGTGTTCCATACCTCTAGGTTCTCACACCCAGCGCGGCGCGGCCGCGCCGAGCGCGCCAAGGGCCGCGGCGAGGCCCGGCTCGCACCGTTCGACGGCGTCGGCGAAGGAGAACCAGTACACGTCGGGGCTTTCCTCCGGTGGTGGGGTGGGGTCGACCGGCGCCGACAACAGCACGTAGCGGAGGTCGTAGTGGGTGTGCCCCCGCGGACCGGGGTGGACGTCAACGTGAAAGAGAGTCGGTGGGTCAGTGTGCACGGTGACGAGACCCGTCTCTTCGACCGTCTCGCGCAGGGCCGCGGCCAGGGGATCCTCCCCCGCATCAATGTGTCCACCCGGTTGCACCCAAATGTTCAGTTTGCGGTGCAGGTGCAGAATCACCCCTCGCGCACTAATCACGAAGGCCGACGCCGTCACGTGGTGAGGGTCAACCTCTTCATCAAACGGATCAATCGACCAGGTAAGGCGGTCGAGCGTCGCCGCTTGGGACTGCGCTTCGCGCTCATCCACGGGTTCAATGGCGGCAATGGCCGCTCGAAGGTCGTCGTTGGTCATTCGTCGTTCTCCAAGAATCGTTGCACCGATGGCGGCACGGGCAGCGCCCCCGACGCCATGGCGCCGTCGGTGTTGGCCACTGGTTCGCCATAGACGGTGCGGGCGGGGATGACGCCAGCCCACACGGGCAGCGCAGCGTCGTCGGCATCGTCGTCGGTGGGGCCCGCCGACACTTTGGCGCTCGCCTCACGAATCGTTATCGCCACCAGCAGGGTCAATCGCTCCTCGCGCTCGGTCATGGGGCGAACCTCACTCGAGCGTCCAGGAACGACGGCGTCCACGAAGCCGTTCAAAATCCGCCGACGTTCCTCGGGCTCGACGACCTCGCGGGTGGGGCCGACCAGCATGACGCTGCGGTAGGCAATGGAGGACTCGAAGCCACTTCGGGCCAGGCGAATCCCGTCGTAGAGGGTCATCGTCACGGCCGCCTCGCCTTGGTCGAGGGCGGCGCGCAAGAGGGCGTTTGACTTATTGGCGTGGACGTAGAGTGTGTCGCCGTCGCGCAGATGAAGGGTCGGCAACGCCATTGCCACCCCGTTGACGGTGGCGGCGACGTGGCAAAAGGGCGCCGCGTCAATAATGGCCTCAATGGTGTCGGCGTCGTAGCGCGCCTTCTCGGGGAGTCGTCGCACGCGAGTGTGGTCCCCTGGTCCGAGGGTCGTCATGGCCGTAGATCGCCGGCGAAGAACGTGCGGGCGTGGCCAGCAATTTCGACGTTGGTTTCGAAGAGGCGGGCGTGCATGATGCCGCCGCGGGGAGAGGCCTGACGGACCGTGACGGTGGGTGAGCCGGTCCGCGCCATCCACCACGGCGCGAGCGCGCACAGGGCGCTTCCCGTCACGGGGTCTTCGGCGAGCCCGAGGCGGGGGGCAAAGACGCGCAGGGCCGCGTCAACGTCCGGGCCACCCTGACACACGGCAATTATCAAGGTGGAGGGCACTAAGAAGAGGGTGACGGGATCGGGATTGACGCTGCACAGCGCGTCGTAGGAGTCGAGTTCGACAATGACGTGGGGTCCGGCGAGCACCACGTCACGAACTGGTCCGAAGGCACCACCCACGTAGGTCGCTTCAGCTGGCGCGAGGTCCAGTCTGGGTAAGTCAATACCGATGAGGCCGCGGTCGAGTCGTCGACTCGACAAGATGCCCGACCGGGTGTGAAAGAAATGCTCGCTGCCGGCGTGCAGTTCGTGGGTCAAGACGTGCGCCGCCGCCAAGGTCGCGTGGCCGCAGAGATCAACCTCCACCGAGGGGGTGAACCAGCGCAGGGTCCACGTGCCGCCGACTGAGAGGAGGAACCCGGTTTCTGATACGCCGAGCTCAAAGGCGATCTGTTGCATTTCGTCGTCGGGGAGCGGACGCTCTAAGAGCACAACGACCGCGGGGTTTCCCCGCTCATTCGCCCCGACGAACGCGTCGACCCACCAGATGCGGTGACCAAAGGCAACGTTCACTTGATCCACCCCTAGACCTTTACACATTTGACGTCAAAAAGGGCGTAACGTCGTCAGTGTGCGTGTCGTCACTGCCAATCTGCACGCTGGCGTCGACGGGTGGGGTCGTCCGACCGCCGCGCTCGACACCGCGATTGCCCTCGAGCCAACCGTTCTCGTGTGCCCCGAACTCTGGCGCAGCGACGGGGACGATTTTGTCGAACGCCTCGCCTCGGCGGGTCTCCACGGCCACGTGGTGGAACTGACCTCGGCGCAGCGCGTGGTGCGCACGACGCCCGCCGAACGCAGTCGTCGCTGGCAACCCTTCAGTGCGCACCTCACCGGTGAGCGCGGTCTCTACTACGGTGACCGACCCCTCTCGAGGTCCCAGCGCGCCACGCGCACTCGCCAAGAGGTAGCACCGGGTACCTGGGGTCTGGGCCTCTTCGCCTCCCAGCCACTGCGCGACATCACCGTCGTCGATCTGGGCCGACTCCCCCGTGAACGGGTGCGCCGCGTGGCCATCACGGCCACCATCACGGTTGAGGAACGTCCCGTCACCGTTGTCGCGGTGCACGGGGCACACCTGAGCCACGGCTCACCGCTGTGGTTCGCTCGCCTTCGTCGCGCCCTGGCCACGCTGCCGGACGCGCAGCCCTGCATCGTCGCGGGCGACTTCAACGCCTGGACTCCGGTGGTGCGACTGCTGCTCCCCGGCTGGCGACCACGTGCGAAGGGGCGAACCTGGCCGTGGCCGCGTCCTCATTCCCAGATTGACCACATCCTCACCCGAGGACCCTGGCGCACCCTGGGCACGGGGACCCGCGACGGGGGCAGCGACCACCGCGCCCTCTACGTCGATCTCACACTCGACTAATCGAGCTCGACCGTCGACGACTCCGGTAACCAAAAAATGACGAGTGACAATGGGGCGACCGGCAAGAAGGTCCAGAGTGCCGCGTGGCGAAAGGCCACCACCGCGCTCACCCCGGCGGCACCGGTCAACGTGCCAAAGAGGACTAACCCGGCCGTGGCGCCAAGGACCGTGGCCACGACGACCCATCCCGCCGCCGTCGCGCGAATTGAGGAGGGGAAGAGCTCGACCCCAATCGCGTTGAGCGCGGGCGTGAGCAGGCCGCCCATCGACACGCCGAACAGGTACCCGGCGACGAAGCGGCCAACGCCACCGCTGTAGGCGAGGCTCGCGGCTATGGCCGTGCCCGCAATGGCGGCCACGATGGTGATGCGACGACCCCACCGCTTCGCAATGAAGTGGCTCACCCACAGTCCGAGCAGTCCCGTGAGTCCACTGAGGGTGACGATGACGACCAGACGCGACGGCGTCAGGTGCAGAATCGATTCGCCGTAGACGAAGATAAAGCCATTGGCCGTGCCCGAGATAGCCGCCACGAGGCCGGTAATCGTGGCCACCAGCACCAGCGTCCGACGATGCGACCGCGGGACGCGGCCGAGTCGGGCGTCACTGGCCGCGACGGGGCGCTGGGGCAGTCCACGGATCACCCGAGAGGTGAGCAGCAGTGGCGCCAAGGCGAGAAGAAAAAGCCACCGGAAGTTCGCGCCGCCGCGCACCACGCCGTGCAGCACCGCCGCGAGGCCGGCCCCCGCCCCCGAGCCGGCGGCGACGAGCGCCAAGTGACGAATGCGCTGACGGGCCGTGGAGAGTTCCACGGCAATGACTTGGAGCAGTGAGAGGGCGGCGGAGAGAAACGGTCGCCCCACGGCGAAGCACCCGACGAAGAACCAGTAGTTCGGACTACCCGCCGCGATCACCGTGCAGGTTAAGCCGATGAGGACGACGAGACGCAGCGTCCGCTTCCGACCCCAGTGGTCGGCCAGGGCCGTGAGCGGCAACGCCGCGAGTGACGACAGGCGAAAAATGGCCAGACCGATCCCGAGTACCGATCCCGAGAGACCGACCACGCTGGCCACCGAGGTAGTGGCGGCGACGTGACCGAAGTGCTTCGCCACGTCGGCTAATGCCGCGACGGCCCCGTATTCCCCGAAGCCGACGAAGAGACCCACTACGATGAGTTTTCGTAGCGAGGAGGACCAGCGCGCTTCGTCGCTCGGCGGTGCTTCGATCGTCATCGGTCCTCCTTGTCACAGGCACGCTACAGGGTTAAGGGAAAGAAGGAAGACCATGACCACCGAATCCGACAATCCCGCGTGGCCCTACCTCGTCTTCGCCGAGCAACTCGAAGCCGGGTTCGCCGCACACGCCGACGCGGTCGCGGCCTACCAACGCGGTGAGCCCATCGTGACGGCATGCCCCGGTGACACGATGACCGAACTCCGTCGTCGCCTGGAACTCTCGGGTGACATTGTCGACCGACTCGAAGTCATCTTTGCGCCCACCGCCGTGGTCGCCGCCTTCGGCGACGCCACGCATCCTTGTCACGAGGCCGGTATTCGCCAGGTGGCCGACGAGCTCACCACCCTCTACGACGACCTCATTACGTGGTCACGGACGACGATGGGTCTCACGGTCCAGCCCCAGTACACGTTGGTGGCCCGGGCGCTGGCGAACTTTGTCCGCAAGCCCATTCGTCAGATTGAAGAGTTCTGCGCCGACGTCCGTCGTCGTGCTGACATCATCAACGCCGACCTGGCCGCTAACCGACCGGTGTCGACCAACTTCTCACTGGTGCTCTCGTTAGCCATGGACGACCTCGACGTCGCGGCCTACAACGGCGCCATGGAGCCCTTTCGCCCCACCAAACACCGCGGCCTCTTCGGCCGCCGCAAGTAGAAGGAACCAGTACTCATGGCTCGCAGTTTTCGATCCCAGTTGTATCGCAGTGCTCGCCTCATGGGCGATCTCTCCGCCGCGAGCAAGGGTCCCGCCGCCTACGGCAAGCGCGTTCTTCGCAAAAAGGCCTACCGCAGCAGCAGTTCGGTCACGCGCTCGATCCTGCGCATCTTCGGGCTCTAACGCTTCATCACACCGTTACCACCCGAACGGGTGGCACGAAGTAGCGCGTCACCGCGGCCAGCGTCGACGCCGTCGCGTGGCCGAGGTAGCGGTCGTAGGTCGGGGTGGGCACGTCGAGCATTTCCCTCGCCCACTCGGGCACCAGTTCGAGTGACGCCAGCGCGAATCGGCGGTGGGCGAAGCGCTGCGCGGGGGTTGAGACAAACCCCTTCACCACGAAGTCACGGGCCACGACCCCATCGGCGCTGAGGCGCAGTTCGGGACGAAAGGCCTCGAGCTGCGCGCGAAGTTCTCGGTAGGTGGTGGGTGGATGTTCCGCACCGAGGTCGTGGGCCAGGCGACTCATTTCGAGGACGTAGGTGTCGAGGTCGCTGGCGCTCAGTGGGATGGCACCAAAGTGACGGTAGCCCTCGAGAAAGGTGTAGGCCTCGCTCACGTGCACCCACGACAGGAGGTGCGGGTCATTGGCGTAATAAGGCTGCCCGTCGTCGGCAATGCCGCGCACCGCTTCGTGCACCGAGAGCACTCGTTCAATATCGAGCAGGGCGGCGGTCTTCGTGCCGTAGGTGGTGTGTCCGATGAAGTTCGCCGTCTGGAGCAGGCGACCCGTGGCGTCGTGTTGGTACCGCGAATGTTGCGCCACTCCGGCCATGGCGTGGGGGTGCAGCATCTGTAAGAAGAGTGACGCCATGCCGCCAATGATCATGGCCGGTAGGTCACCGTGAACCAATCGTGCGACCCCGTCGACGGGAAAGTAGGCCAACGAGGGTTCGAGGCAGATTGGTGGTGGCTCCTGCGTGAGACCGACCGCGTGTCGGATACGACGATTGAGACTGTGAACAATACGATTGCCCGCGACGTCGGGGCGACTCACAACCTTCACCAATTACTCCCACTCTGTGCAGTGGTCAGCGTACCGGTGCGGCCTCCCCCGCGACGCACTCAGCCGGGGATGCGTTGCATCTGGAGTTGTGTTTCACGCGCCACAAATCCCAGCGAACGATAGAGATCAATCGCCACGTAGTCCGGCTCAGCCACGATGACGAGTTCTCGTGCCCCCAGCGCCTCGACGGCGAAGTGACCGGTGGCGCTTAGGGTCGCCCGCGCCAGGCCGCGACGTCGATAGTCCGGGTGCGTCATGACGGTTTGAAATCGAGCCCGACCATCCCCGCAGTCAAAAATCCCCATCTGCGACACCAACTGCTGCTCGACGAACGCACCCCACCACGCGCCGTGGCCTTGTTCGCAGAGGTGCCTCTGCGTGACGACCTTGGCCTCGAGATAGGTCCGGTAGCCGGTTGCTTCATACTGCTCCTCGCGGTTGGCCATCGACAGTTCAATACTCTGGGCCCAGTCATCGGGCGAATGGAGCGCCCGGATCGTCACGCCGAGGGGCGGCGTCACGCTCGCTACCATTGGCGCGACTAAGACGACCCCACCGGATACGTCAAAACCGGCCTGGGCGAAGTCCTCGAGGTCACGTACGGTGGCCTGCGTCGTGTCAACACCCAGGGCCACGTGCTGGGCCTCGGGGAAGTGCTGGTGAAAGCACTGTTCGGCCCGCTCGATCGAAGTGGGCACGTCGTCGAACAGGACAACATTTCCCCAGTAGTGAGTGGGGTTGTGGGGTGAGGTGACGACCCAGTAGCCGTCGTGGCGCGTGACCACGGAGCCGCCGTGTCGCAACAGGGCGAGATCAGTGGCGTATCCCAGCGAACGAAACATCAGCGGTCCCGAACAAACAGTCGCCCCCGTGACCGGGCGGTCACGAGGGCGACGGTCGATTTGTCGCTACTTCTCGAGCGGGGCGAGGGCGTTGGACGCAATCACCGAGCTGTACCAGTGGTAACTGCTCTTGGGGATACGACGACCAGTGTCGTAGTCGACCCAGACGATGCCGAAGCGGCGCGAGTAGCCAAAGGCCCACTCGAAGTTGTCGAGCAGACTCCACACGAAGTAGCCCTGCAAGTTGACGCCATCGTTAATGGCGTCGAGGCAGGCGTTCAAGTGATCGTGCACGTAGCCAATACGTAGTGGGTCCTTGACCTCGGCGTGGGCGTCGACGTAGTCGGGGAAGGCCGCGCCGTTCTCAGTGATGTAGAGCGGGGCGTCGGTGTAGTCGGTCTTGATCCGCACCAAGAGCTCGCGCAGGGCGGTGGCGTCGATTTCCCAGTCCATCGCCGTGGTGGGGCGGCCGGGCACCGAGACGCCGAGCAACCCGTGGATGTCGGTGGTCGGTGCTTCGGGGCGTGGGCCCACGTTGAAGCCCGCGGCGCGGGCCACGTCCTCGCGGCCCGAGGCGAACACCGTGCCGGGCGAGTAGAAGTTGATGCCGAGGAAGTCAGTGGGCGACGAGATGATCTCGAGGTCACCGGGCTGGACGACCGAGAAACCCGGCGTCTGGGTTTCGTAGAGGTCGAGCATGTCCTGGGGGTACTCACCCTTGTAGAGCGGGTCCAGGTAGATACGGTTCTGGTACCCGTCCGCACGACGCACGGCGGCGAGGTCGATGGGGTCCTGGCTGCCGGCACGAATAACGCCCAGGTTGAGGGTGAGGCCGATTTCGACGTTCGGGCGAATTTCGCGCGCCGCCTGGACACCGAGTCCGTGGGCCAAGAGCAAGTGGTGGGTGGCGGCGAGGGCTTCACCGACGCTGGTGCGACCAGGGGCGTGGTGGCCCCAGCCGTAACCGAGCCAGGCGCTGCACCAGGGCTCGTTAAAGGTGGTCCACTTGTCGATGCCGTCGAGGCGCTCGAGCACGGTGGCGGCGTAGTCCGCGAAGCGCAGGGCGGTGTCACGGTTGACCCATCCACCCTGGTCTTCGAGCGACTGGGGCAGGTCCCAGTGGTACATCGTGGGCAGCGGCGTGATGTTGCGCTCAATGAGACCGGCGATGATCTTCTTGTAGAAGTCGAGGCCCTTTTCGTTGGCCGGACCGGTCACGTCGGGGTGAATGCGGGGCCAGGCAATGGAGAAGCGGTAGGCCTTCACACCAAGGTTGGCCAGCAGGTCGAGGTCTTCGTCGTAGCGGTGGTAGTGGTCGCAAGCCACGTCGCCGTTGTCACCGTTGGTGACCTTGCCGGGCGTGTGGCTAAAGGTGTCCCAGATTGATGGCGTGCGGCCATCTTCGGTAATGGCACCCTCAATTTGGTAGGCGGCGGTGGCAGTTCCCCACAGGAAGCCCTCCGGAAACGAACGGGTGGAATTGGTGGCATCGGGGGACATACAACGGGCCTTTCTGGCTAGTGATTGGTGACGACCGTGGCCCAGATGCGAAACGGAACAATGGGCACGTAGCCAGTAATCCTAGAACTTTTCACCCCCGCGTTTTCACCACCTCGTTCCCGATTTTTGGCGACCGCGTGACGTCGGTCGGGCCGACCTCGGAAGGTCGGCCCGAGTAGGTGTCCTTACGCCGAGACGTGTTGTGTTGAGGTGGTCACGTCATTCAGCGACGCGATCAGTCGGCGGACGTCGGCCAAGGCGGCGGCGTAGCCATTCTCGTAGAGATCGTCGGCGTGCGTCCGGCTCTGCAACTTGGCCATGGACTCCTGGAATGACAATCCGACCTTCTGGTCGAGTGTTGCTAGTTTTTTACCCATAATTCACCTTTCGTTCACTTACGACTCAATTATAGACACAGAAAGTTAAGAATATGACTATTTTTTACGAATCGTGTGAGAGGTAGTCGCCGTCAACGAGCGGCGGCCACAATGCGACTGAGCATCACGGGAAAGATAAATCCGTGAAAGGGCCACACGGCCGCCCAATAGAGCCGACCAAGGAGGCCACGTGGCCGGTACTCGGCCGTCTGCTCGACCACACACCCGTCAGCACCGTCGGTGAGTCGCCACGTCAACCACGCCTCCCCCGGCAGTTTCATCTCGGCGCGCAGTCGCAGGGTCGTCGGGGCCGCTACCTCTTCAATACGCCAAAAGTCCAGTACGTCGCCCACGCGCAACTCACGCTTTCGTCCACGACGCATGCCGGGGCCACCGAGGAGTTGATCGAGCAGACCTCGCACCTTCCAGAGGAACTCGCCGGCGTACCAGCCCTTCTCGCCACCAATGGTCGAGAGTTCCTTGAACACCACCTCGGCCGACAGGGCCGTGTGCACGGTCCGGCGATCAATGAAGACCGTGCCACCGGCCCAGGTGGGGTCGAGCTTCGTGGGCTGAAAGTACACCAGGTCGGCATCGGTGAACGTGGTGGGGATATTGCCACCTCGCGTGACGTCAAGGGCGCGAGTGATCGCCGTGCGCAGGGGCATTGGTGTAACACCGAAGGAATGACAAGCGTCGCGGCCGGAAACAATGACCTCGTTGATCAGTGAGTTCACCAGCTCTCGGGCCAGTGGCACCGGGACGGGCGTCACGAGTCCAATCCAGAGTGAGGACAGGCGCGGCGTGAGGAGCGGCACCGGCAGCAAGACACGGCGGCGTAGTCCGGCACAGTCGGCGTAGAGGGCCATCATGTCGGCGTAGGTCAGCACATCAGCCCCGCCGGCCTCGTAGACGCCGGCCGGCACATCGTCAGCGGTGATGGCGTGGATGAGCAATGAAATGGCATTGGCAATAGCGATGGGTTGACACTTGGTCGACACCCACTTTGGCGTCACCATGATCGGGAGCACTTCGGTCAAGTAACGCAGCATCTCAAAACTCGCCGACCCCGAACCAATGATGACCCCGGCACGGATTTCCACCGTGGCCACCCCTTCATGCGCCAATGCCACCCCGACGTTGTGGCGACTTTCTAAATGTCGCGAGAGCTGCTCGGTGGCCGAACCCAATCCGCCGAGGTAGACAATGCGTGAAACGCCGGCGCGCTTCGCCGCCGCCGCGAAGTTCTCCGCGTCGCGCTGCTCTTGCTCAACCCAGTTCTCCCCCATGCCAATGGAGTGCACGAGATAGACCGCCACGTCGACATCAGCCATGGCGGCGCTGAGATCGTCGCCAACGGAACCTTGGACCACGTCGACATCATTAATCCACGGTGCGTTCGCCAGCTTGGCGGGTGTCCGCGCCAGACAACGAACCCGGACAGCGCGCTCTAAGAGACCAGGGACCAGGCGACCACCGACGTAGCCGGACGCGCCGGTGACGAGAACTGTTGTTGGGGCCATGGGTGTA
>CAIKBU010000101.1 GCA_903825765.1 uncultured Actinomycetes bacterium
CACAATGACACGGTTGTAATTACATGGGTAGTGCGGAGCTGCCCATAGCGAGGAGTACAGCATGGAAATCGTGAATTTGATTGCCGACGCCGAAGACCGCGGCTGGCAGTCTCGTGCCAACTGCATGGGTGTCGACCCCGACCTGTTTTTCCCGGAGCGCGGTGCGAGCACTCGCGAAGCCAAAGAAGTCTGCCGAGGCTGCGTGGTGCGTGATGACTGCCTCGAATTCGCGCTCGACAACGGCGAGAAGTTCGGCATCTGGGGCGGTATGAGTGAGCGTGAGCGTCGCCGTCTGCGCCGTGCCCGCGCCCTAGAGCGTCGCGCCCAAGCCAGCTGAGTAGGGGCGCGTTCGGCGCGCCTCAATGGTGGCCTCGGGACTAAGCCCGAGCGCCACCCAGCGGTCGGCCTCGACGTGGTCGAGCACCACGCGTGGCACCAGACCCACCACTTCGGCTCGCACGATTCTCTCGTCACCCTCGAGGCGGGCCGCAACCTCGTCGTAGAGGGCGGCGAGTGAAATCGACGTCACGTCAAGTATGTTGCAACTGACTTGCGTGAAGTCACCGACGCTGAGCCCGAGCGTTCGCACCCCTGGCTGGCGAAGTTCGGCCGCTACCTTCTTCGTCCTCTCGATGCTCGTCTCGTGAAGCCAGATATTCCACGCCACTAAGAGGGGGCGTGCGCCAATGGTTATCGCACCAGCGCGGGGACTGGGCGAGTTCGGTCCCACGTCGGGCGTGAGCTCGTGAAAGGCGCCTCGTCGAACCTCGGGGAGGGTTCGTTCACCTCCGTTGAGCGGTCCGTAGAAGAAGACGGGGACGTGGCATTCGCGCCCTACCCACTCACCGAGTGCGTCACGGAGTACCACGGCGTCGATGAGCGTGTGGTCGTCGAGCGGCACAAAGGGCACGACGTCAACGACGCCCAGCCGTGGGTGCACCCCATGGTGAGTGCGGATGTCGAGGAGGTCGAGTGACGCGGCAATGAGGGACTGGACATTGGTCACGAGCGCTTCGGTGTCATCAATGAGGGTGAAAACACTGCGATTGTGCCACTCGTCACTATGACGATCACGGAGTGAAGGGCCCGCCGCACGGTCCAGGGCAGCCAGGACGGCCGTATCACGCCCCTCGGAGATGTTGATGACGCACTCAAACACCTCCTCAGCCTAGGCAGGGGAGGGGCCAAGTTGGGCGAGTAGACTAGGTAGACCTATCGTGACGTTTCTAAAGGAGTCCCGTGAGCCAGGTCCCGACCACTGAGAATATTGAAGTTACCGACCCCGTCGGTCACGTCCAGGTCGTCTACCTTGGCCCCGTCGCACCCCACTGGGAGTGCCGCATGGTCTTTGGTGATGAGGAGCAGATTCAGGGCTTCGTCGACCGCATCGACGCACGCCTGCGTTTCTTGCCACCGCACGACCCCCAGTTCCGTCGCAATCGTGAGCGGGTCAACCGTGACGCCGAGCGCGAGAACCTGCTCATCGAGTGGAACCTCGGGTACGACGAAGAGGCTTAGGCCAACGGCGAGTGCGTTACGCGCTCATACCACTGCTCGGGCGCGCTGAGTTCGGCTGCCGTCGGTAGGCCGTCAACTCGCAAGAAGGCGTCAAAGGCGTGCAATCCGTGATCGGCTTGCACCGTCGCCACAAAGGTCGCCGCTTCATCAACGTGTGGTCCCTGCAACGAGACCGAGAATAAAGCGGCCGCGGCATCTTCCCCCTTGGCGTCGCTTCGGCGATGGCGTCGCCACGCTTCGGCTAAGGCCGGTTGCGGCCCCTGAAGCGCCGCGGTGATCGCGAGTGCGGCCGCGTCGAAGAAGGCGGCGAGCGCAGCCGTCGCGGCATTCATGGCGTCAGATACCGCGGACGATTCCGGCAACGCCATCCCGTCGAGGAAGCCCTCCGGATTGCCCATCACGTTGGCCATACCTTCGGGGCTGCCCAGTAGACCCTGGAGTCGACCAAGGATGTCGCCCTGCGCCTGGGCGGCCTCGTGGACGGCGTCGAGGAGGAGGGCGCGCAATGAATCACCGAGGCCCGGTTGAGACAGCACATTTGCGGCGACAAACTCGCGGGCCAGGGCGTAGGTGAAGACCACGTCGCGCTCCAGTGACCATTCATCGGCGAAGGCCACGACATTGTTCACCACGATGTCGTGGGCCGCACTCGTGCGCGGCAGCGGCAAGGCCGAGAGTGACCAGGCGCGGTCGCTGAAGTGGCCCGCCACACTGCCGAGTTGCATTCCCAGCATCATTGGCCCGAGCGACGCACTGAACTGGGCCATCATGGCTGGCGCTCCCTCCGGCAGTGCTGGGGCACTGGTAGCGGAGACGAGGGGCGTGAGTAATGGCCGCCACTGCTCGAGGGCCTGGGTGGTGAGTCCCGATCGATTAACCGCCCGCACTTCGTAGTCAGCAACCATGCCAAAGAGGGCGTCGACGTGGCGACCTACGAGGGGCGCGAGCTCCTCGAGGCGACTGCGCTGTGCGGGAGCGGGATTGGGGTCATTGTCCTCACCACGCGCCACCGTGAGCGCCAACTGCGTGGCATTGACGTACCACGCATCGGGGCCTTGCTGAGAGAGCATCTTGAAGAGGTCGCCGAAGGGGACGCCCATAGGAGAGTCGGTCATGTTTCTAAATTAGGGGCTCGCACGCGCGGGGCAATCACCGTCTACGATTTACCCCAATGGCCACCGACGTCGCAATCGATATTGGCACGGCGTCGACCCGATTGGCGACGACTCGTGGCGTCGTTTTTGACGAGCCGACACTCGTCGCTATCGACACCAGCACCGGTGACGTCATCGACATTGGTCACGGCGCACTCGACCTCGTCGGCCGCACGACGCGTCATATTGTCGTGTTTCGCCCCCTGGCCCAAGGCGCCACGGTCGACTTTGACGTCACCGCGCGACTCATCGCGGCCCTCTTTGAACGAGCGGGGGTCTCCAAGCTCAGCCGGGCCCGCGTCGTCATGTCCGTGCCCTCGCTCGCCACGTCGATCGAACGTCGCGCCCTTCGCCAGGCTGCACTGCAGGCGGGCGCGAAAGAAGTCTCATTGATTGAGGCGCCAATTGCCGCGGCCATCGGACTCGGACTGGCCGTGCAAGATCCGATTGGCTCTGCCGTGGCCGTTCTCGGTGCGGGGGCCTCAGAGGCGGCGCTGATGTCCCTCGGTGGGATCGTCACCTCGGGTACGCGTCGCATGGGTGGTGGTGACATTGAGGCGACCCTCGGCTCACTCCTGCGCAGTCGTCGCGGGGTGGTCGTTGCGCCCGGCACTCTCGAAGCACTCAAAATTTCCATGGGTTCGGCTCGCCGTTTGAGCAGTGGGCAAACAGTCCTGGTGCCAGCACGAACGGTCGATCGTGGACGGCCCGTCGAGGTTGCAGTGACGTCCGACATTGTTAACGAAGCACTTGGCGACGTGGTCGCGCAGACGGCCCGGCTCCTCGAGGAGTGCTTGAGTGACGCACCTCCGGACCTGTCACAAGATATTTCTGAGCGAGGCCTGACCTTGGTGGGTGGGCACGCCCAGTTGCGAGATTTCGCGGACGTGCTGGCGTTGGCGACCGGCATCACGGTGACGGTGGCGAACGAGCCCGCTACGGTGATCATCCGAGGACTGCAACTCTGCCTCGAAGAGATGTCCTCGCTGCACGCGTTGCTTCGTGACGTCGACCGCTAGTTTTCGTCGCTGACGATGCCAAGCTGACTCACCGCGGCACGCACTTGCCAGTCCTTGTCCTCGCTGGCCAGAGCCAGAGCCTCGTCGATATCGGGCCCTTCGAAGTTGGCCAAGGCCACGATGGCCCGCCGACGTACGGGTGGCTTGTCACCCAGGGCAGCAATGATGACGCCGCGAGCATCGTCGTGACCAATGGCGCCCAGGGCGGCAATAGCGGCCTCGCGACAACGGGCGTCGTCGTGTTCGCTCGCGACCCGACAGAGGGCAGGGACGGCCGGTTCGTAGAGGAATTCGCCGAGGGCGAAGGCGGCCGCATCGACGACGAGTGCGTCAGGGTCCCCCAACAGTGACACCACAACATCTTGAAGGGCGCTGGAGGGCTGTTGTTGGGATACCTGCGTCAACGCCTCGCGACGCACGTCAACATCCCCGTCGCGCAACGCCGACACCCACTGTTCATCGGTCACGCCACCACCTCGGCAGAGTCCACGCAGCGCTAACACGCGGGTCCGGGAACGGGCGTCGGACAGGCCACACTCGAGCAGCACGCGGTCCTCATGGTTACCGCGGGCGCCAGCCCGCAAGAGTGATTCGTCAGAGGGTTCCGGTAGCGTTAGGTCATCGTGCACGCGTCTATCTCACCACCAAAACGACCTCGGCGTCGACTCACCATCATTCTCGTCTCCCTCGCGGTCATAGTGTCGGTACTCGCCGGCCTCCAGCGATGGCAATTAAATGAGTTTGCAATCACCCCCGGTTCGGCGACCAACGTCACCCCATTGGTCGCCGTCAAGGGACTGACGTCGGCGCACCACGGTGATCGCGTACTGCTCGTGGACGTGTACCTGCAACAGCTCTCCATGCTCCAATACCTCACGTTTCACCTCCAGTCCCACGTGGAGTTCATTCCGGGATCGTGGCTGACCTCGCCAGGGGTGCCGACGAGCGAACTCACGGCGCAGGGCTACCAAGAAATGGCCGATTCCAAGACGGCCGCCACCGTCGCGGCCTTTCAAGCGCTGGGTTGGCACATTCCGTCGACTCCCAACGGTGCGGTGATCACCGAAGTTCTCGGTGACAGTACGGCCAACGCAGCCGGTCTCGGCGTCGAAGACCGCATCACCGCAGTTAACGGCCACGCCGTGCGCTCGAGTTGTGACGCCATAGCCGCCCTTCATTCGCTGGCTCCCAACAGCACCGTGCACCTCGGGATCACGCATCAGTACTTCTCCGATACCGGCATCTTGCGCGTCGGACGCGCCCACGTGGTGTCGCTTCAGACCCAGACCGTTCCCGAAGGGAGTGGCGGGCCCAGTGGGTGTCCCGGTGTGAAGGGCCCCGAGCGTTCCTTCCTCGGGATGGGTCTCGAAGATGGCGTCTCCTACACCTTCCCCGCCAAAGTGTCGGTCGACACCACCGATATCGGTGGCCCCTCGGCTGGTCTGGCGATGACGTTAGCCATTATCAACGCACTCTCGAAAACGTCCATTACCGGTCACCACCTCATCGCGACGACCGGCACCATCGATCCGAGCGGGGCCGTCGGTGACGTGGGCGGAGTTGCCGAGAAAGCGGTGGCGGTTGGTCAATCGGGGGCGAAGTATTTCTTTGTCCCGAGGGCCGAGCTCGCCGCGGCGAAGTCCGCGGGAGTCGCGGGACTCCACATAATTCCCGTGACGTCACTGGGCCAAGTGTTGCGCTATTTACAGTCGATTGGTGGCTCGATTCCGGTGCCAATAACTCCACCGACGAAACCGTACTTTTCACCCGTCACGCCGTAGGCTAGAGGGAATGGAAGAACGCCGCATCCTCTCAAATCAGCGCCACAACTCCGGGGACGTGCCTCGTGTGACGTTCTCCACGATTCGCAAGAATGGTCTCGACCCGGCCGAAGTTCGCTCGTACCTTGATTCGGTGGCTCGTGAGATGAGCCAACTCGAACAGCGCACCCGTGACTTGCAAGAACAGCTGGCCGACGCGCAAAAGCGGGCCGCCAATCCCACCTTCGACGAGGCGACCTTGACTCAGGCGCTCGGTGCCCAGAGTGCGGCCATTCTTCGCTCGGCGCACGAGGAGGCTGGCCGCGTTACCGCCGAAGCGCAGCAACGCGGTGCGGCCATCTTTAGCGAGGCGCAGCAGCGTGCCTCCAAGCAACTGATTGAGACCCAAGAACGCATCACCGTACTCCTCACCGAGGCCGAGCACGCCGCGCATCAACTCGATGCCGACGCGCGCAACGGGGCCGAACGTCTCATTGAGACGGCCAAAGTCAACGGTGAGTCCCTCGTTGAGCGCAGCCGTGAGCAGGGACGGGCGATTGTCGATCAAGCGACCGAAGCCCGTCGCGCGATTTTGAACGACCTGGCCATCAAGCGCAAGGCCCTCACCATACAAATTGAGCAATTGCGGGTCGCCCGTGACACCCTGATTACGTCAGTGCAGGGTGTTCGCGACGACGTTGACGACCTCCTCTCGACACTGGCCACCTCCGATGAGCTCGCACGGCAGGCGGCCATTGAAGCACTGCGCCTCCGTCCCTCGGTGCCGGAGCCAAGCGAGGCGGAAATCGCCGCCGCGGCGCCACTGCGTGACGTGCCCGAGCCGGTGCTCACCCCGTTGCCGAAGTCGTCCTCCGTGCGAATCTTGCCGGCCGAGGACGTCACCGCACCGACACCCATTGTCGAAAGCGCTCCCGCTGTCGCTGACACCACGTCAAAGACCGCTCCGAAGACCGCTGCTCCGGCGCCCAGCGCCACCGACGTTGACGCCGATGTTGATACTGGTACTGACGTCGTGAACGACA
>CAIKBU010000102.1 GCA_903825765.1 uncultured Actinomycetes bacterium
CCCCGTCCAAACCCCGCAATACCGACGGCGGCCACCGAAGGGGGGCCGCCTTCGTTAACTGCGTTGAAACTTACAGGTTGGGCTGCGGCGTGGTGCGCAAGTAGGGCTTGATGCGAGTGAAGCCCTTGGGGAACTTCACGGCAGCGTCTTCGTCGCTCACCGAGTTCGCGATGATCACGTCGCCACCGTAGGTCCAGTTCACGGGGGTGGCCACCGAGTAGCCAGCCGTCAACTGCAACGAGTCGAGAACGCGAAGCACTTCTTCAATGTTGCGACCGGTCGACGCGGGGTAGGTCAACGTCAACTTGACCTTCTTGTCCGGACCGATAATGAAGACGCTGCGCACCGTCAAGGTGTCGTTGGCGTTGGGGTGAATCATGTCGTAGAGGTCGGCGACCACGCGGTTTTCGTCACCAATCAATGGGAAGTTGAGCGCGGTGCCCTGGGTCTCGCCAATGTCGGCGCTCCACTGGTTGTGGCTCGCCACATCGTCAACGGACACGCCAATGATCTTGGTGTTGCGTGCGTCGAAGTCACCCTTGCGGGCGGCGAAGCCACCCAGTTCCGTCGTGCAGACGGGCGTGAAGTCCTTGGGGTGGGAGAACAAAATGCCCCAGCCGTCACCCAGCCACTCGTGAAAACTAATAGTTCCTTCCGTGGTTTCCGCGGTGAAATCCGGGGCCACGTCGCCAAGACGAATCGCCATTGGTACTCCTTCGTAGGTTGAGCCAGCCCCTCGGCTGACCCCTTCATAGTAGCGCACCAACGCCTATTGTTGCATAAACCTAGTGGATTTATAGAGATTGGACCCCGATCGACATTCCACGTGCGAAACTGGAGGGGTGACAACCTCCCCCATCGTGGCCGCCTTTGACTTTGACGGCACCATCACCGAAGGAGGCAGTGTCTTTCACTGGCTCCGATTCATCGCTGGCGACGCCGCCGTCTCGAAGGCCGCCCTCCCCCTGACCATTCCCCTGCTCGTGGGCGCCGCTCGTTCTGGTCGCTGGGCCGACGGGGCGAAGGAGCGCCTGTTTCAGGGCGTCCTCGCCGGACTCGATTTCGCCGACGTCTCGGCTCGGTCGCGGGACTTCATTCTCGAACACCTGCAGCACGAGGGTCGCGACCTCGTACTTCGTCGCCTTCGCTGGCACGTGGAGCAAGGCCATGACGTCGTCGTCGTCTCGGCCTCCCCCCAGATCTACGTCGACATCATCGCCGAGGAACTCGGCATCACCGGCGGTCTGGGCACTCGCCTCGCCGTCGACGCTCGTGGCAAATTGACCGGGAGCTACCTCGGCAAGAACTGTCGAGGTACAGAAAAAATGCGTCGTCTCAGCACCTGGATTGCCGAGCGCGGGTACGACACCGAACCGGTTATCTACGCCTACGGGAACTCCCGCGGGGACCGACGGCTGCTGGGCGGGGCAACGTACCCCTTCGACTGTGGCAAGTTGGGCCTCTTTGGTGCGCTGCGCACCTACCCGCGCCTCAGTGAGGCGAACGTCGCTACTGCTGGCGAATAAGGGCACCGAGTTCGACGAGGCCGCCCTCGCGACCGCCGTAGGTCACCTGCATCGTGGCAACCTTTTCGCTCCAGGCCTTCACGTTCGCACCGCGCTCGTCAACAATGCCAACGTTGATGTCGAAGACGCCATCGAGCAACGGGACGTGTGGCAGCTCGACGCTCAC
>CAIKBU010000103.1 GCA_903825765.1 uncultured Actinomycetes bacterium
CTTCGTGGTGGAGATGCTGGGAATCGAACCCAGGTCCATCTGCTACTTAATAGTCCTTCTCCGAGCGCAGTCCACAGGAAATTGTCGGGACCACCTCCACTGTGTACGCCAGCAGTAGTCCGTAGTTAGCTTGAATTTCCTCTCGACACCACTAACGAGTGTTGAAAGTAAGGCCCACTTTTATGACGTGCCTTTACTGCTCCGCAGGCCTGGGAACAGGGACACGTTGCTGCCTAGGCAGCAAGCACAAGCTGAGGCTTGGCGTTTATTTTTTGTTTCCGGCTCTTTAACGTGGCTCCGGAGACCACGGCTCGCTTCTTCTACCTTGCTGTCAGATGTCGAAACCAATCATCCCCTCGCCCAGCACCAGGGTGGTGCTAGGGGGCTAATCATACCGCTCGACAGTGACGCTGGGTCAGGCGAACTTTTCGGCGTTGCGAATAGTGCGTGCGATTTCGCGGTTGGCGTCGCGCTCCTTGAGCGCTTCTCGTCGGTCTTGTTGTTTACGACCGCGGGCCAGTCCGATCTCGACTTTGGCCCGACCATCTTTGAAGTACATCTTGAGCGGGACAACGGTCAGGGGTTGCAACTTAGTCTTTTCAATGATGCGGTCAATTTCCTTACGGTGCAGCAATAACTTGCGTCGGCGCTCGGGGTCGTGGCTGCCAAACCCGTGGGCGAACATCCACGGCGGGATGTGCGACTGAAAGAGCCAGAGTTCGCTGTCGTCGATGCGGGCGTAGGCCTCGGCAATCTGGGCCTTGCCCTCGCGAAGCGATTTAACCTCGGAGCCCGTGAGCACCATCCCACATTCGAAGGTTTCGAGAATTTCGTAATCGTGACGTGCTTTGCGGTTCGTGGCGACGACGCGGTCGCCTCCGACGTCAGCCTTCGCCTTCGCCCGCCTCTCCTGCATTACTTTTGCGCGTGCCACCTCTCCAGCGTACAGACCGGACCTGACACGGTCTCGGGGCGGTACGCTTCTCGTCGTGCTTACCCTGTCAATTGACCATCAAAACGCCATGGTGGCGACCTGCATTCGCGCGCTGCCCAATGAGGGCTGTGGGCTGCTCCTGGGTACCGCGGATGGCATTGTGCGTGACGTGGTGGCGAGCCCTAACGTGGCCGACTCGGCCAAGGTGTACGAAATAGATCCGAAGGTGCTCTTGCGCACCTATCGCCGGGCCGACGACGAGGGTCTTGACGTCATTGGCGTCTTTCACTCACACACCCATTCACCGGCCTATCCCAGCCCCACCGACGTCGCCCAAGCCCCCGATGCCAGCTGGCATTACGTGCTGATTTCGCTCGCCGACGTCGCGACGGTGGTAGCGAGTTTTCGCATCGTCGACGCGGTGATAGAACAAGAAGATGTTGTCGTCACGCAGTGAATTTCTGACGCTAATCTTGACTACGTAAGTCAGGTATTGCCCCCGAGAAAAGAGATTCCATGACTGCTGTCCTTCGCATTCCCACCGTGCTTCGCCCCGCCGTGCACGGCCAGACCACCGTGGAAATCGTGGGTACGACCGTGGGTGAGGTCTTGACGAACCTGGTCGCCGTCTACCCCACGCTCGAGGGGCAAGTGCTCGACGCCGACGGCGCCCTTCACCGCTTCTTGAATGTCTACGTTAACGATGACGATGTCCGCTACATCGGCGGCCTCAACGCCCCCGTGGCCGATGGCGACGACATCACCCTGTTGCCCGCCGTCGCCGGGGGAGCGGCGTGACCCGCTACAGCTCGGTTCTCGACCTCATTGGGTCGACGCCGGTCGTTGACATTTCGTCGCTTTCGCCGAAGCCGAATGTTTCAATTCTCGCCAAACTCGAGGGTCGCAACCCCGCCGGTTCGGTCAAGGACCGCATTGCCTACTCGATGATTCTGGCGGCCGAGGCCGAGGGGCGCTTGATTCCTGGCGCCCCTGATCAGGTCCTCTTAGAGCCTTCGTCGGGCAACACCGGTATTGCGCTGGCCATGGTGTGCCGGCTTCGCGGCTACCACCTCAAGGTGGTCCTACCCACGAACGTGTCACCCGAACGTCGCCAACTACTGGTGGCCTGGGGGGCGGAGATTATTGACTCGCCCGGTGCCGAGGGTTCGAACGGTGGCGTTCGCCTCGCTCGCGAACTCGCCGAGGAGCACCCCGAGTGGGTCTTTCTCTACCAGTACGCCAACGAGAACAACCCCCTCGCGCACTACCGCACCACGGGACCCGAGATTCTCGCCGACGTCCCCGAAATCACGCACTTCGTGGCGGGGCTCGGTACGTCGGGCACGCTCATGGGCGTGGGGCGTTACCTCAAGGAGCACAAGCCCGACGTCCAGATCTGGGCCATTGAACCGCCCAGTGGCGAAATGGTTGATGGCCTGCGAAACCTCGACGATGGCTACGTGCCGCCAATTTTTGTGTCAAACCACGGCGCCGAGTTGCTCGACCGCAAAGTGGTCGTTCGGCCGAAGGAGTCCATTGAGTGGGCCCGTCGCCTTACTGAAGTCGGCCTCTTCACCGGCATCAGTGCCGGCGCCATCATGTCGGGTGCGGTGAAGTGCGCCATGCAGATTCCCGATGACCAGACAGCAACGATCGTGACCATTGTCTGCGATGACGGTTGGAAATACCTCTCGACGGGCGCGTGGAGCGACGACATCGACGAGGTTGTCGAACGGGCCAAGAAGATCATTTACTTCTAGGTCCCGGCATTCTCCACTACGGTGAAGAGTCGTTTAAGTTCCTCAAGGAGAATCATGACCACTCGCGCTGATGGCCGAACCCCCGACGAAGCCCGTCCACTGAGCTTCGTCCGCGACTACACCGACATGGCACTGGGATCAGTTCTCGTGAGTTTCGGTCGCACTCGCGTGCTCTGCACCGCCTCGGTCGAAGCCGATGTGCCTCGGTGGTTGAAGAACTCCGGCAAGGGATGGGTCACGGCCGAGTACTCAATGTTGCCCGGCTCAACCCCCGAGCGAGCGACGCGTGAAGCCGCCAAGGGGAAGCAATCGGGCCGCACGCAGGAAATCCAGCGCCTTATCGGTCGAAGCTTGCGTACCGTTACGAACTTAGAGGCCATGCCCGAGATCTCCATCACGGTCGACTGCGATGTCCTTCAGGCCGATGGCGGCACCCGCACCGCGTCGATCTGCGGCGGGTACGTGGCGCTGCACGACGCGCTCACCCGACTGGTGCAACGTGGCACACTCGCGGCACACCCCCTCAGTGACTTGGTGGCCGCCGTGTCGGTGGGGGTCGTTGGTGGTGTGCCACTGCTCGACCTGCCCTACGAAGAAGACTCGCGTGCCGACACCGACATGAATGTCGTCATGACCGGTTCGGGTGGTTTTGTTGAAATTCAGGGCACCGCCGAGCAGGCTCCCTTCTCCCGCGACGAACTCGACGCGCTCCTCGCGCTCGCCACTACGGGCATCGCTCGTATCCACGACGCGCAACGTGCCGTGCTCGCCGTCGCCCCTACGCCCCGATGATCGACCTCGTTCTCGCGACGGCGAATCCGCACAAGACCCACGAGATGCGCGCCATTTTGGAGCAGCTCGGTTTCCGCGTGCACCCACGTCCGAGTGACGTGGGTGACGTCGACGAGACGGCCGCGACGCTGGAGGGTAATGCCCTCTTGAAGGCCCACGCGCTGGTCTCGGCCACCGGCATGGTGGCCGTCGCGGATGACACTGGTTTGTTCGTCGATGCACTCGGTGGTCAACCGGGCGTTCGCAGTGCCCGCTACGCCGGCGAGACGGCGACCGATAACGACAACGTCGTTAAGTTGCTCGTCGAACTGGGTGAGGGGCTCGAGCGCAGTGCGCGGTTTCGCACCGTCATTGCGGTGGTCTATCCCGATGGTCGAGAGGTCGTGGTGGAGGGGTCACTGGAGGGTGAGATCGCCCTGGCCCCGCGGGGGAGCGGTGGCTTCGGCTACGACCCTGTTTTTGCGGCGAACGACACGCCGGGGCGCACCTTGGCGGAACTGTCGCCGGACGAAAAGAACACGATGTCGCACCGCGCTCGCGCCCTGCGGGCGTTACCGAGCGCACTGTCCGCTTAGCAACGGCACACCTTTAGGCTGGCGCGGTGAAAGAAGCGCCGCTACCGATGTTCCCGTTGGGGATGGTTATCTTCCCTCATCAGGTGGCGGCGCTGTGTATCTTCGAAGAGCGATACAAGCAGCTCCTCGCTGACGTGGCCAGCACGCGCGTCTTTGGGTCGTGCCTCATTAGCCGCGGTTCGGAAGTTGGTGGTGGCGATGAGCGTACCTCGGTCGGTACCGAGGTGCGCATCTTGGGTACCGAATCACTCGGTCACGGACAGACGCTCGTCATTCTCCAGGGTCAACGCTGTTTCCGCGTCTCGGAGTGGTTGGACGACGCACCCTACCCTCGAGCAATCGCCTCGGAGCGGTGCTGCGATGACGTGATGATTGATCCCGAATTGCTGGAACTAGCGCGAACCTCAGTGCGGGCGCTGCGTACGCTGCAGAGCGAGGTCGAGCCGGAGTCGGTCATTGACCCGAACGTCGTGATGGCTGACGACCCGTGGGAGCGAAGTTGGCAGTTGTGCTCAATGACCCCAATGGCCACGTTGGACCAGTTCAAGGTGTTGAGTCTTAGCAACCCCAATGATCGCCTCCGACTACTCGTGGAGATCTGCTGTGAGCGATACGGCGATTATCAGCGGATGCTGGGTGCCGACGACTTCTCGAACCGCGACTAGCGCAGTTCGAGAAGGTCGACGACGAAGATAAGCGTCTCACCCGGGGCGATGACGCCACCGGCACCCTGATTGCCGTACCCGAGGTGCGCCGGAATCACGAGACGACGGCGTCCGCCAATCTTCATGCCCTGAACGCCCTGGTCCCAGCCCTTGATGACGTAGCCCGCCCCGAGGGGGAACGAGAAAGGTTCGTTGCGATCCCAAGAGGCGTCGAACTGCTCGCCCGTTGACTGTGACACGCCGACGTAGTGCACGACGGCGAGCTGACCCGCCTTCGCGGCGTCACCAGTGCCTTCGATTACGTCCTCAATGAGGAGGTCGGTGGGTGCATCACCCAAGTGCGGTTCAACGAGTGGCTTGTCTGACATGGTCACAAATCCTAGTAGCGACGCTCACGGCCGCCACCACGAGGGGCACCGCCTCGACCACCACCGCCACCACCAACGGGGCGCACGTTGCGAGCTTCACGACCCTTCGGGCCCTCCGCCTCTTCGAACGTGATCTTCTGACCCTGGGCCAGGGTTTTGAAACCGTCACCCTGGATACTCGAGAAGTGGATAAAGAGGTCGTCGCCCTTGGCGTCGGTCGCGAAACCAAATCCCTTGGCATCGTTGAAGAAGCTCACGATGGCCTCACCAGCACCGGGGCGTCCACCACCGCGGTCGAAGGCGGGGCGAGGAGCACGCTCCGTGCGCTCGGGGCGAGGGCCGCGCTCATTGAAGTCGCGAGCGGGACGATCGATGACGTCACGGGAATTCCCACGGTCGGGGCGAGCCGCTCGGTCGAAGTCACTGCGGGGCGCACGTTCGGCGAAGTCACGCTGCGGGCGCTCGAAGGAACGCTCGGGACGTGGTCCACGCTCGGCGAAGTCACGCTGTGGGCGCTCACTAAAGGAACGCTCGGGACGTGGTCCGCGGTCGGCAAATTCTCGACGTGGGCGGTCGTTGTCACGACGCTCGAAGCCACGAGGGCCACGGTCACCGAAGTCGCGGCTCGGACGAGCGCGCTCGCCACGACCCTTGCCACCACGGTCATCGAGCTGCTCAGTGGCCGCGACGTCGTCAACGGCGCCGAGTCGAATAGCCGGTGCATCTTCACGCACTTCAATCGAGGTGGGCACACCGAGGGCGCGCTGGAGCCGCTTGACCTGACCCATGGCGTCTTCTCCGACGAGGGAGATGACGACGCCCGTTGCACCGGCACGACCGGTACGGCCGGAGCGGTGCAGGTAGTCAGTGGCCGCCGCTGGTGGGTCGTAGTGCACGACGACGGGCAGGAGGTCAATGTGAATACCTCGAGCGGCGACGTCAGTGGCCACGAGCACCTGGATCTGGCCGGCCTTGACGGCCTTGAGCGCGCGTTCACGCTGAGCCTGAGTGCGGTCACCGTGCAGTGGCACCGCGGAGATGCCGCGCTCTTCGAGCTGGCGAGCCAAACGGTCGGCCCCGTGCTTGGTGCGGGTGAAGATGATGGCGCGCTCGTACTCGTCGATGATGTCAGCGGCGAATGACGGACGCTGGTCGCGAGGCACGCGCCAGAAGAAGTGGTCAACGTCCGAAGGGGCCTCTTCGCCCACCACGTCGTGGATCACGGCGTCACGGGTGAACTCCTTGACGAGCGACTTGACGTCAGGACCCATCGTGGCGGAGAACAACATGACGTGACGGTCGCTGGGAGCCTGCGCCATGATGCGGCGAACGGCGGGCAAGAAGCCCATGTCGGCCATACGGTCGGCTTCGTCAACGATGACGGTGCGAACTTCACTGAGGTCGAAGGCACCCTGCTCCAGCATGTCTTCGAGGCGGCCGGGGCAGGCGACAACGACGTCAACACCCATGTTGAGGGCCTTGCGGGCGACGTTGTAGGAAGTGCCACCGTACACACAGATGATGCGACGGCCGCGGTCATCGGTCAAGTTTGCGAGTTCCTTCTGCACCTGGGCAGCGAGCTCACGGGTCGGGACGAGGACGAGGCCTACGGGCTTGCGAGGGCGAGCCTTGGTGATGTGAGCCATGAGGGGGAGACCAAAAGCGAGGGTCTTGCCCGAGCCAGTGGCTGCCTTGCCGACAACGTCACGGAATTCAAGGGCATCAGGAATAGCAACTTCCTGAATTGGGAATGCTTCGAGGATTCCTCGAGAAGCGAGGCGTTCCACCAGGTTGGCGGGGACGCCGAGGTCGGCAAAGGACATGGACATATGACTCCTAATCAAGTTGGTATGAGCCCAACTCGACGATATGTCACAGTCGAACAGGCTCCACCGCAGTGTGCGGCACAAACAGCAAAGACAACGCTAGCAGGTGACGAGGCAAATAGCGAAAATTCTTTGCTTTTCTTTGGCGATCGGCAATGAACGACCACTGCAGGTTCGCATAAAACGAAGAGGGTACCAGGAGGAATGCGCGGCCAACGCTGGGTTTCACGTTATGAACCAATGACGAATCTGCGCGAGGTCTCGGTGCGTTTGACAGCGACAGCATCGCTCTCTACGGCGACAAGTGTGAGTCGGGCTGTTGTTGATTGCTCGGACAGAACACACCAGCAGCGTGTCGTCATTGACGTAACCAATCGGCGCTGCAGCGTTGGTGTTGGGTTATTAGGTGCCCAACTGATGGACGGAATTGATGAGGGGGAGTGGTACCGAACGCAGCCATCTGCCTTGTGCGAATTGACGTCAACTCGTCGGGGGGTGGGTGGGGGGGTCCGAGGCTTCACAGGAATGATTCGTATCCGTAGAAAATGACGCCCACTGGTACAGCCTCAGGGCGATTGTTTAATGAAGAGTATTGGCTACGTCGATGTCACACCTGAGGGGTACAACGGGAGTATGAAAAATTCAATCGCACAACAACTTGATGAAATCGCCCGCAAGATAAATGAGGGCTGGCTCGATTCGACTGCTTTCTGGGGTGGAGCCGGAGTGGTCATCACCGACGTCGAGCCGTCGCCCTCGGAACCCGGCTTTTACCCTGATCCGGCCGTCGTGGTGACGCCTAACGCGGGAGAACTCAGTTGGCTCTTCGTCCTCCTTCGCGATGTGTCTATTGCTCTCGACGACTACGGAGTATGGAAGCAAGAGTTCTTTGGCCGCCTCGCCGCAGCAGCGCAATCGGTACCGAGCGATACTGACGTTAAGTTGCTACTTCTTCAGGTCATACGCCAGGCGTACGAGATGCTCGGCATGATCGAAATTGGGATGCAACCGGCCGAGTTCTCGATGATAATTCTGCACCCCAGGAGGCTTGGTCGAGGCGTCAACTCATTCGATCGTGGTGAACTCACTACCTTTTACGCCTCACGCGGCATTGTTCTTTCCTGACGTGCGGTAGTCCTCGAAAAGTGAACCCGGGAAACTATGACTACTGAATTCATTTCTATCGCGACTGATGAAGAGGTTGCTCAATTGGTCGGCCGCATCAATGAAATTGATCGGTTGCCCATTATTGTGGGAACCCTTCGAGAGGGCGAGGAGTCACCCCCGTGGGACGCCGCGGGACTCGCCAGCAGGCTCCAAGGAGAAGCTGATTTATACCTGGCGACATTTGAAGCCGCCCACAAACTGACGAAGTTGGTTGGCAAAGCCAACTCGGTTCACTCGGGGTGGGTGCGAATCTATCCGGCGGGATCGTGGCGCACTGGTGATCAAAACCGCAATCGCGTAGCGCCAGAGCACGGCCGGGCCAGCCGGGTCGCCCGCAAAGTCGCCGAGCGAATCTTGGAGATTGGATTTCAGGGGTATCGACCAGCAGCGTTGCCACCAGTTGGACTCGTTGCCGACACCGTGGTTATCAACCAAAGTCCGAGCGATGATGCGTCGGCGTTGCTGACTGGACGAAGCAAGTCTGATCCTTCTCGTTTTCCCATTATCCGCTTCTCGGGAATATATCCGGGCATGCCGGCGCATCGTCTGTACAAAAAAGGGATGGAGCTGCGGGGATCTCGCACTACCGGATTCCTTCCTGACTTTTTTCCAGACAAGCCAATTGACCATCCGCGCGAACGGTTCGCTGCGCACGTCGGAGACATTGCCTGCACGTGGGTGCAGGTGGGAGCCGTCACCAGTGATGTCGTTTCTGTCTATGTCCACCCCGAAATAGTGCTCACTATTTTGGGCGACGGTGAAGACTTGACCTGGCAATACAGTGAAGGCTCCGTGGTCAAGGTAGTGGTTATGCGCTCGACTGAAGGCTGGGATGTCATGCCAGCGTCGGACGATGACGACGCCTTCGACGCCATGTCGGCGCTCCCCGACGGTCCACCGTGGCTCATCCCTCCTGCCGTGACATCGGCTGATGAGGTCGACGAGGGTGAACACACCCTCGAGGGCATCTTCGATGATGAGGAATTGATTGAGGCAAATCGTGAAATTGAGCGCTTGCAACTCGAGATAAGGAAGTTGAAGAACAGTTTCCGAACAAGTCGTGCAAAAAAGGTTGGCGTTATCCACCAGACAGATGAGCATTGCCTCCGCGCCGATATGCGAGCAAATTATTTTGAGCGATTTTGTTCAGTAGATCGCGATGAGTACCCCATGCCTGAGGTCCTGCTCACCTCAGAGTTCATTGCGGGGATTCCCGAAGTGTGCCGTTTGGTCAATTACGACACTTTTCTCCGTGCGGTCGTCAATATTGCCATTGACCATCCACAGACTCGCTGCGAGAAATTTAAGGTGGGAACGAAGTACGGGGTGGAAATTGATGGTTGGCAATTTCGACGGGGCCATGTTGCCGATGAGGCCCACGGGGCACCGAGGATTCGATTTGCAAAAAAGGGTTCAACGGTCAAATTCTTGGCGGTCGGTCACCACGACGACGATCTCTGATGGATTCTCGCCCGTTTCTGGGGCACACTGCTCCATCGGTGCGGGCGGAGGGACTCGAACCCACACTCCGAAGAACTGGTACCTAAAACCAGCGCGTATGCCAATTTCGCCACGCCCGCAACAATCCCCAGTCTAGGGCGCAAGAAGGATTGCACCGAATGGGCAGTTAGTAGAGTGGAGGCATGATTAATTCTTCACTGCCCGACACCTTCGCGTCCGTTGACCTCAACCAGCGCCTACTGCGCGAGCGGATTGTCTTCCTCGGTACGCAGGTCGACCAGGAATCGGCAAACCGCATTTGCGCCGAACTGCTGCTCCTCGAGGCTGAAGACCCGACCAAGGACATCTCTCTCTACATCAACTCGCCTGGTGGATCAGTCACCGACGGTCTCGCCATCTACGACACGATGCAGTACGTCCGCTGTGACGTGCGCACCATCTGCATTGGTATGGCCGCTTCGATGGGGCAGTTCCTGCTGTGCGCTGGTGCCAAGGGCAAGCGCTTTTCACTCCCACACTCGCGCATCTTGATGCACCAGCCCTCGATGGGTGGTATGCAGGGACAGGCGTCGGACATCGCCATTCAGGCGGAGCAAATTGTGTACATGAAGGGCATGCTCGCCGAGCGTATTGCCTTTCACACCGGGCAGACCTTGGAGCGCATCACCGCTGACTCCGACCGCGACCGCTGGTTCACCGCTCAAGAGGCCCTGGAGTATGGCTTCATCGACGCCGTCATCGACCGCTCCGGTCTCAACCCGAGCCTGTAGTGGACGACGCCAACTCGGCGCCCCAACGCATTGCGTCTCTGGAGGACTCCGCCGTTCGGGTGGTTAGTGCGCGCATCGGTCTCGGTGCGCGCCTGTCCAACTTGTGGGGTCGTCGTGAACTTCTTCGCAACCTCATTGCCTCAGATATTCGTATTCAGTACAAGGGATCGGTACTGGGCATCGTCTGGTCAATGCTTTCGCCCGCGTTCACGCTGGCGATCTTCGACCTCGTGTTCTCGATTTTCCTGAAGAACGGCATTCCCAACTTCGTCATCTATCTCTTCGCCGGTCTCGTTGTGTGGAACATGTTCTTCGCCGGCGTAATGTCGGCCACGAGCGTGATCGTGGACCGCGCCGGACTGGTGAAGAAGGTCTCCTTTCCTCGAGAGATTCTGCCGCTCTCGAACGTGGGTTCCGCGGTGGTCTATTTCGTGATCCAACTGGGCGTCCTGTTGTTGTTCTGCGCCGCCCTCGGTCACGCACCCGACTGGCAGTTCTTTTTGGTGCTGCCCGTCACCTTCGCCTGCCTCTATTTCTTCACCGCCGCTCTGGCCATCGTGATGTCGGCGCTAACGGTGTACTTGCGGGACTTGAAGCACCTCACCGCTGTGGCCCTGCAGTTGTGGTTCTACTTGACGCCCGTCGTGTACTCCTACGAGAACTCACTCGCCCCCGCGCTCCACAAGCACGGACTCACGACCCTGTACTTCCTCAATCCCATCACCCTGATCGTCTTGACGTTCCAGCGAACGTTCTACGTGTCGAGCTCGGTGATTTCGACGGTGACCCACCAGCGTCTCAACCTGCTGCCCACGTGGAGTTTGGGTCAGTATTTGGAGCGCAATCTGGCCTGCCTGGGTGCCATGATTGTTCTGTTCCTGATCGCGTTGGCCATCTTTGGCCGACTCGAGGGCAACTTTGAATCGGAGCTGTAGATGACGACCGTTATCGACGTTGCCAACGTCAACAAGACCTTCAAGCTCCACTACGAGCGTAACCAATCATTGAAGGAACGACTCCTGCATCCTCGCTCGGGTCGAACCGAAATATTCCAAGCACTCCAGGACATCTCCTTCACGGTCGATGCCGGTGAAACCGTCGGTATCGTGGGGCACAACGGGTCGGGAAAGTCAACCCTGCTCAAGTGCATCTGTGGTGTCTTGCAGCCGACGTCGGGCTCAATCAGTTTGCGGGGGAATCTGGCGGCGTTGCTGGAACTCGGCGCGGGCTTCCAGGTCGAGCTCTCAGGGCGCGACAACGTCTACCTGTACGGCACGATGCTCGGCTTTTCGAAGAAGCGGATCGAGCAGATTTTTGACGAAATAGTCGCCTTCTCCGAGATTGAACACTTCATTGACACCCAAGTCAAGTTCTATTCGTCGGGAATGTACGTGCGCTTGGCGTTCGCCGTCGCGGTCAATGTCAACCCCGATATTTTGGTGGTCGATGAGGTCCTCGCCGTTGGTGACGAGCGCTTTCAAGCCAAGTGCATTGACCGAATCCGTCGCTTTCAGCAGGAGGGTCGAGCAATCCTGCTCGTGACTCACTCCGCCGATCAGGTCCGGGCGCTGTGTGACCGCGCCGTTGTCCTCGACGGCGGAAAGATGTTGGCCAACGGCGACGTGGCCGATTCCCTTCGCATTTTCCGTGATGCCTTGATGCAAGAAACCATCGCCCACCAGAGCGAGGGCGACGCCGCGAGCATTGTGGTTGATGCCGTCACCACTCCGAACGGCAGTTTTGATGTCGCCACTGGTGCGGCAATGCGCTTCGATGTCCAACTGACATCAGAGACCGCCTACAGCGGAAACTTCGTCATGGAGATCTACTCGCGCGATGGGGTACTCATTTGTCGCACCGACCGTCAGAGCTCGCCCGTGAACCTTCGACCCGGGGTCAACACGGTGAGCGTCGAGCTGCCACACGTCCCGTTGCTCGATGGCGTCTTCGACATCAACGTTGGCATTGTTGACGAGCGCGGTGCGAACGTGAAGGCCTGGAGCGAAAAGGTTGCCACGATGCA
>CAIKBU010000104.1 GCA_903825765.1 uncultured Actinomycetes bacterium
GGTTCGCACCAGGATGCCATCAAGAAGGGCATGACCGCGATTGGTGATACGTACGACGTGTGGGAGGTGCCCTACCTCCCCATCGACCCGAAGCACACTGGTCGGACGTACGAAGCCATCATTCGCGTTAATTCTCAGTCGGGCAAGGGGGGCGTCGCCTACCTGCTCGCGGCCGAACACGGCCTCGAACTGCCGCGCGCCCTCCAGGTGGAGTTCTCAAAGAATGTCCAGAAGGTGACCGAAGCGAGTGGCACCGAGATTTCGCCCGCCCAGATTTGGGAGGTCTTTACGACGACCTACTTGCCCGAGAGTGCCACCCTCCAACTGATGGCCAGTGAAGTCGTCGCGAGTCAGAGCACCACGCGTATTGTGGCGCAACTGCTCGTCGACGGTGATCACGTCACGGTGACGGGTGAGGGGAACGGACCAATCGATGCCCTGATGGCCGGACTGAAGAACGACCTCAACGTTGATTTCACCGTCCGCGACTACTCCGAGCACGCGCTGACGGCCGGCTCGGGCGCGTCCGCCGTGGCCTACGTCGAGGCGCAAGGCGCTGATGGCAGTACGTGGTGGGGCGTGGGCATGAGTTCTTCCATCCTTGATGCCTCGCTGCAGGCGGTCATCTCAGCCGCCAACCGCCGCCGCTAGGAAGTAGCGCGCCGCCCACGTGTTTCGACGATGGTGTCGCCGGCCTAGCCTTGACGCGTGCCAAACGCCCTGACGGCAATCGCCGGTTACCTCGCTGTCGCCATTGGTATTGCGAGCACGGTGCTCCAGTTTCAGCGCCTTCGGCGTGATGGTGTCGACGGTATCTCGCTCGCCACGTGGGTGATGTTCCTCCTCACCGGCTTTTTCTGGATTAGCTACGGCCTCTTTGGCGCCCACTCGATAATCGTGGATCTGGGGTCTGGCACCGTGTTGCCATTCCAGGCCTACATCATTTGGCGTCTCGCACCGTGGCGACACTGGCGCTCGGTACTGCAATCCACGGTGTTCGTGTTCGCCTTCTCGTTTGCCCCCGTGCTCCTCGGTGGCTGGCCGGCTGGCGTCTACGGAACGGGGCTTTCGATGGCCCTGATGCGGGTGCCGCAGATTGTCGAACTGGCCCGCCAGCGCCACGCCGACGGCGTCTCCGCACCCGCGTGGTACGCCGGGGTGGTCTGCAGTGTGCTCTGGCTTTTCTATTACGCCGGCGCCCACACGTGGGCCGCGTTCTGGTCCACGATGTCCGCGGGGCTGGCCTCGTTGGTGGTGGCGCTGCTCGCCACGCTTCGCCATCGCCAAGCGCTGGCTGATCGAGCCCTAGCGGGTGGTGCGACCCTCAGCGTCGAACAGACCGCGTAACGTCGGCGCGGCCGACGTGGTTTCGTAGTTCGTGATTGTGGTCTCGTGACGCAGGGTCAGGCCGATGTCGTCCCAACCATTGAGTAGGCGTTCGCGCGTCATCGGGTCGAGCACAAAGGACTTCGAGAAGCCAACGGCGGGAACCTCGACGAGACCTCGCTCCACGTCGACGATGACGAGCGCCGAAGGGTCCGCACTGACAATGCCGGTGATGGTGTCGCAGTCGGCGGTATCGAGTTGTGCGATGACCAGACCCTGCTTCGACGCGTTGTTGCGGAAAATGTCACCGAAACTTGGCGCAATGATGGCGGTGAAGCCGTAGTCCATCAGCGCCCAGACGGCGTGTTCGCGCGATGAGCCGGTGCCGAAACGAGGACCCGCAATGAGCACGCTCGCCCCCGCGTAGTCGGGGTTGTTGAGGACGAAGGCTGGGTCGTCGCGCCATTCGGCAAAGAGGCCGCGACCAAAGCCGGTGCGCTCGACCCGCTTGAGCCAGTCGGAGGGGATGATCTGGTCCGTGTCGACGTCGCTGCGTTCGAGAGGAACGCCGCGGCCTTCGAGTACGTGGACGGCCTTCATGCCACCACCTCGTCGGGAGTCGCGAATCGACCAAGGATCGCGGTTGCGGCGGCCACGACTGGTGAGACCAAGTGGGTGCGACCACCACGTCCTTGGCGGCCTTCGAAGTTGCGGTTGGAGGTCGACGCCGAGCGCTGGCCGGGCGTGAGCTGGTCGGGATTCATGCCCAGGCACATCGAACAGCCGGGCTCGCGCCATTCGAAGCCGGCGGCCTGAAAGACGACGTCGAGCCCCTCCGCTTCCGCCTGCTTCTTGACTCGGTGCGAACCAGGCACCACCAGTGCCCGGACTCCCGCATTCACGCGGTGCCCCTCGGCCACGGCCGCGGCGGCGCGAAGGTCCTCAATACGAGAATTGGTGCACGAACCAATAAAGACCACGTCAACCGCGATGTCCCGGATGGCCGTGCCCGGCGTCAGTCCCATGTAAGCCAAGGAACGCTCGGTCGCGGCGCGGCTGTCGGCGTCGGAAAAATCCTCGGGCGAAGGCACCACGCCGCTCAGCGCTACCACTTGTGCCGGGTTGGTGCCCCAGGTGAGGAAGGGGGTAAGGCGGGCGGCGTCGATAACGACGGTTTTGTCAAACGACGCGTCGTCATCACTGGTCATCGTCCGCCACCGGGCCGCTTGTTCGTCGAACTCGTCACCCGTTGCGACGCCGGGGCGTCCGCGCAGGTACGCAATCGTCGTCTCATCCACCGCGACCAATCCGGCACGAGCACCGGCTTCGATGCTCATGTTGCACACCGTCATGCGACCTTCCATTGAAAGGTCGCGAATGGCCTCGCCCTGGTACTCAATGACGTAGCCCGCGCCGCCACCGGTGCCCAGCTCGGCCACGATGGCCAGCACGATGTCTTTCGCGGTAACGCCAGCGGGAGCCGGGCCATCGATGATGACGGCCATGGTCTTGGCCTTTTGCTGGGGGAGCGTTTGCGTGGCCAGCACGTGCTCAACTTCGCTGGTGCCAATGCCGAAGGCCAGGGCCCCGAAAGCCCCGTGGGTTGACGTGTGGCTATCGCCACAGACGATGGTCATGCCGGGCTGCGTCACGCCCAACTCCGGTCCGATGACGTGGACGATTCCTTGATTTTCGTGGCCACGGGGGAACAGTGTGATGCCGTATTCGGCGCAGTTCTCCTCTAGGACCTCGAGCTGCCGTCGAGAAATGGGGTCGTTGACTGGGGTTGAAAGTGGGTCGGTGGGAACATTGTGGTCGGCGGTGGCCAATGTTCGGTCCGGACGCCGGACGCCACGACCGTTAAGTCGCAGACCGTCGAAGGCCTGGGGCGACGTCACTTCGTGGACCAGGTGCAGATCGATGTAGAGCAGTGATGGCTCACCCTCGGGGGCGGCGACCAGGTGCTCGTCCCAGATCTTTTCGTACAGCGTGCGGGCCACTTAGCGCAGTCCCACGATCGTGATGGTGATGGCGCCCGAGGGGGCGTCGTAGGTCACGTGGTCGCCGACCTTGTGGCCAAGCAGCGCTGAGCCCATTGGTGACGTTGGCGATGCCACCGCGACACCGTCGGGCTTTTCTTCGATTGAACCAATGAAATACTCGAGGGCGTCATCGACGTCATCGCCTTCGTAGAGAATTTTGACGACGGAGGCGTACTGCACTTGCTCGGCCGTCTCGTCACGCTCAACGAGTTCGTGGTTGCGGATCACTTGGTCAATCTGACGAATGCGTGATTCCATCTTGCCCTGGTCGTCCTTGGCGGCGTGGTAGTCGCCGTTTTCGCTGAGGTCGCCGAGTAGGCGGGCGGCCTCGATGACGCGGGCGATGTCGGTTCGGCCCACGGTCGTAAGTTCGAGGTACTCGGCCTGTAATTTGGCGAGCGTTTCTTTGGTAATACGATGAATTTCTGCAGCCATCATGGTCCTCAAGTCGGCGGGACCTTAATTCTACCGGCGCCGCTGACGAACAGCCCGAGGTTTGACGCTTGGCAGTCCGACCGAGCAAAATAGAGGAAAGAAAGGTTTTTATGTCTCAGCGTCACCGTATTGCCGTCATTGGCGGCGACGGCATCGGCCCGGAAGTCGTCGACGCGGCCCTCAGTGTCATCGCCGCCACGGGCGTCGAGGTCGACACCACCACATTTGACCTTGGCGCCGCTCGCTATCTTCGCGACGGCTTCGTACTCGACGACGGCACCCTGGCCTCGCTTCGTGACTTCGACGGCATCATGCTCGGGGCTATTGGGCCGGCCATTGGCGACACTCGGATTCCCGGCGGGACCCTGGAGCGGGGGCTGCTGTTGAAACTTCGCTTTAGTCTCGACCTCTACATCAACTACCGTCCGTTCCGTGGCGTGCCCGGTTCGCTCGCCGAGGGCTGTGAGTTCGCCATCGTTCGAGAAAATACCGAAGGACCGTACGCCGGCGAAGGTGGCATTCTGCGCCACGGCACCGCCCACGAAATCGCGACGCAGGGCTCGGTCAACTCTCGCTTTGGCGTTGAGCGCTGCGTGCGGTACGCCTTCGCCCGCGCGAATCGCCTCGAGCGAAAGAAGCTCACGCTGGTGCACAAGACCAACGTCTTGACCTTCGCTGGTGACCTCTGGAACCGCGTGGTCAAGACCGTGAGCGCTGAGTACCCCGAGGTTGAGGTCGACTACAACCACGTTGACGCGGCGTGCATCTACCTCGTGGAGAACCCCCAGCGTTACGGCATCATCGTGACGGACAATCTCTTCGGCGATATTTTGTCCGATCTCGCCGGTGCCGTTACCGGTGGCATTGGCTACTCGGCGTCGGGCAATATCAACCCCGAAAAGACGGCCGCGTCCATCTTTGAGCCCGTGCACGGCGCGGCGCACGACATAGTTGGTCAGAACAAAGCCAACCCCCTCGCCGCCATTTCCTCGGCCGTCCTCCTGCTCGAACATCTCGGTGAAACCGAGGCGGCCGCACGCATCGACGTCGCCGTGCGAAACTTTGATGGTGACCCGAACGAACTCGGGACTTCCGGAATTACGACGTACATTCAAGAGAGGTTGTAGATGCCCATTACCCCAACAAAGAAGATCTGGATGGACGGCGAGTTCGTCGACTGGGAAAACGCCACTACCCACGTCCTGAGTCACACCCTGCACTACGGCATGGGTGCCTTTGAGGGCGTCCGCGCCTACAAGACGCCGACGGGTCCGGCAATCTTTCGCCTTCGCGAACACATGGAGCGCCTGGCGCGCAGCTGCAAGGTCCTCATGATTGACCTGCCCTACACCGTTGATGAACTGTGTGCGGCCGCGCTGGAGACCGTGCGAGTGAACGAACTGAGCGAGGGGTGCTACATGCGCCCGCTCGTGTACCTCGGCTACGGCGAGATGGGCATCTATCACCGCAACTCGAAGGTGCAGACCGTTATTGCCGCCTGGCCCTGGGGCGCCTACCTGGGTGACCACGGTCTCGAAAATGGTGTGCGCATGATGATTTCATCCTGGACTCGTCACGCCGCTACCTCGATGCCGACCGCCTCCAAGACCGTTGGTGGGTACGTCAACTCGAGTCTGGCCAAGGACGAAGCGCTGCGCGCCGGGTACGACGAGGCCATCATGCTCGGCCAGGACGGACGCATCTCGGAGTGCACCGGTGAGAACCTCTTCATCGTGCGTGACGGCCTGCTGATTACGCCCCCGCCGTCAGAAGCCGGTGCCTTACGCGGTATCACGCAAGCCTCGGTGGTAACCATTGCTCGCGACCTCGGCTACGACGTGAGCTTCGAAGTGCTGCGCCGTGACGACCTGTACTTGGCCGATGAGGCCTTCTTGACCGGTACGGCCGCCGAAGTCGTACCGTTGCACTCCGTGGACGACCGCATTGTGGGATCAGGTACGCCCGGCCCCATTACGAAGAACGTGCAGTCGACGTACTTCTCGGCCGTGCGAGGTGAACTGCCACAGTACGAGTCGTGGCTGAGTCGGGCCTAGGACGCTAGTCTGCTCCGGTGACCCAACCCACCCACCTCCCCGTTTCTCAGAGTGGTGACGTTCGCGCCACTCGTCCCACGGCAACGCCCGAGTTTGGTCGTGCCCCCAAAGCCGGCCTCCAGCGTCACGTCGCGACGTCGGCCCTCGCCGGGACCCCGGCCCCAGGGGAAGGGTTCGCCCTGACCTTGGCCGAGCGGGCGTGCCACGAACTCGTCGTTCCGGCGGGCGTTGACCACCATGACGTCGTGGTGGGTGTGGGCCTCGTCGCCGCCAAGCGAGCCTCGCTGGCCGGGCGAGGTCCGACCATCTACGACGTTCGGGCCGTGCTTGAGTACTTTGGTCTCGACGCGAGTACCGCGAATTTTTCGTCGTTTGGTGGACTCGGCCACAGTTACGCCGCCCAACGGTTGTTCGTCGACGCCGTGAGTGCCGCTGATCTCTTCCCGAACGCGTAGGACGTGTCGCGAGGGAAGTGGCCACGTGCCGTGGCGCGAGTCGCTAGGGTGAGGGCGTAGGCCCGAACGAAGAAACGAGACCAGTATGTTGCCCACGTCGCTACTTTCGAACTCCACCGTTACCACGGCCGCTGGCGCGGTTGCCCTCCTACTCGTGGTGCTGATTATTCTCTCGACGCTGGGCGCGCTCGTGACCTTCACCATCGTGGTCATCGCCAACCGGGCCGACCCGGACCCCACCGGTAAGCGCCCGCTCGCGGCCTACCTCTTTGGTGGCAGCTTCGTGACGCTATGGATTACCTTTGCGGCGCTGACGTCCATTGCCTTCACGATCATCAACTTGATCGGATCGCACTCGAGCGACTCGTCGTCGCACGCCATCAACGCCTACAGCGACAGCGTGATTCGCTCCCTCGTGTTGGGCGTCATCGTGACGGCAATCGCCGGGTACGCCTACCTGATTCATCGCCAGCGTGGCATTGAACTGGCGGAATCAGATGCGGACGCGTCGAGTCCCAGTAAGCGAGTGCTGCGCGGTTACGCCGCCGCGGTGAGCTTCATCACCACCGTGATCGTGATTCTCGGCAGCATCGCCTTGCTCTACGAAATCTTCCAGCTGATTGCGCCCGGTGTCTTCATGGCCTCGGGCGGCCGCGTCGATACCCTGAAGTCGTTGCTCGAAGACGTCGTGGTGCTGGGTCTCGCGAGTTACATCTTCCGTAGTCACCAGGCCCTGGTCCCCGCCGACCAGCGACTCTTCGCCGCCCTGCGCTCGACGCCCACGGCGGAGTAGGGAGCCGCCGCAGGGCGCTCATCTGTGGTTTGATAGAAGGCCAGACCACAGCGAAGGATTTCCGATGTCCGCCCTTACTGCCTCTCCCCACGACCTCATGCGCCGCGCCATTGTGGCGATGGACGAATCATTCGTGCTCGCCACCGTCGACCAGATCAACCTGGTGGGCGTGAAACTGCCGGCCGTCGTGGCGGTGCCTCTCAAGAGTCTCCAGAAGAAGCACGACCTCGGCACCTTCGCCGCCGGTGCACCGATTGACGCCGTGAGCGGCCTCCTCGAACTGTTGTCCATGGAGGGTCTCGAGCGCATCATCGACCTCCTCGGTGATCACGCGGAGAACCCCAACTTCGATCAGCTAAAGACCGCCGCGGACGCCTACCGAGCCGAGGGCGGCACCCGCAATGACCTCATCGCCGTACTGGCCTTCGCTGCCGGCCAGGAGTTCCCAGCGGCCCCGAGCTGTCGCCAGTTGCTCGAAGACGAGGCCGATCTGCAGTTGCCCACATTGACGATCACCGTCGGCACGACGTCACTGTTGACGCCGAAAGAACAAGACGCCGCGGTTATTGAGCAGCGTCGCCTCCGCCGCGAAGAAGAGAAGGCCAAGAAGAAGGCGAAGGCCGAAAAGGCCGCGGCCGCGAAGGCCGCACCCACCAAAAAGGTGAAGCCAGCCACGCCGAAGGCCGCCCCGGTCGCCGCACCAGCACCAGTGATTGCTCCCGTGTTCGAAGTGACCCGTCGAAGCGTCATGCTCACCCCCGCCGAAGCCGCCAGCTACGACCCCGCCCACCCGTTGGCGGGTTGGGTGGTCATGACTGAAGTCCCCTTTGACGCGGTCGATCCAATGACCCCTGAACTGCAGGCCAAAATTCGTCCAGCAGTGGTGGTGGCAGCGTCGGCCGACGGCTACCTCGTGCGGGGCATTTACTCACTCGAATCACCATCGCGGCATCTCTTCCAGCCCTGGCGTCGCGCCCGCCTGGATCACGTCTGCTACGTCGAGGACGTCCGAACGGCGATTGCGGCCGACGCTGAACTCACCAAGTTGGTGCAGCTCAGCGACGAAGAGTGGAACAGTCTTTTTTAGGCCTTCGCTGCTGGTCGGCGGACCAGCAGCACCACACCGACGAACGCCATGACGAGTCCGGCTCCTTGGACGCCGAGCGATCCGCTGTGGGATTGTTGCCCGAGTAACCAGCGTTCATCCAGTGACCGCACGAGGCCCCAGACTAGTAACGCCACGCCAGTGACGACCCCGACTCGAGGCCGTCGTCGTTCGATCCGCAGGAGGCTCAGCCACAGCAGCGCGTCTTCGGCACCTTGAATAAGTGGCACGGGGACGCGCTTGCCAACTTGCCCGTGGTAGGAGAGACCGAACCACTGCGAGGTCTGGTGTCCTCCGCCGTCGACCATGAACTGGGGCCCGAGCACCCGCCCGAGTGCCCAGCCGGCCACGATGGCCGGGATGATGGCGTCGGCGAACGCGAGGGCTGTTGTGTCGGGCCAGTAGCGGCGCCGGAGGTGCAGCGCCACGGGGAGGGCGAGCGCGATGCCGCCAAAACTCGCCAAACCGCCCTCCCACACGGCGAACCAGCTGCCAACGTGTCCGCGGTAGTAGGACCAGTTCGTCGCGACGTTGGCCGCTCGAGCACCGACGAGTCCCGCGACGAGCAGGGCGGCCACGTAGCGACCGAAGTGACGTATGGGGTAGCCCCGACGTTCGAGTCGTCGCTCCGCATACTCGTAGGCCACGTAGGCGGCAATGGCCAGACCGAGCCCGTACAGGTGGAACGTGAGCGGCCCGAGATGCACCGCGACGGGCAGAGCCGACACTAGGAGCGAGGTCGCCCGACGCCCGCGAAGCCGTAGCCGAGGCGCACTGGGGTTATATGAACTTGATACCCCGTTTGCGGAGCCTCGATCATTTCACCATGACCGATGTACATCGCTTCGTGCTCGTCGCCGTTGTAGCCGTAGAACAAGATGTCACCGGGCTGAATGTCGAACAGCGGGACTCGCTGGGTGTCCTGGAACTGTGCCCCCGAGTAGTGCGGGAGGTAGATACCGGCGGCGTCGTAGGCGAGCATGACGAGGCCAGAGCAGTCCACGCAACTCCTCGAAGCGCCGCCCCAGCAGTACCACGTACCAAGGAAGCTCTCGGCCGTGCGAATGGCGACATCGGCCGCTGGGTTCGGACCCGGGGCCGAGGTGGTGGTGTTCACGTTTGCGGTTGCGGCGGCGAGGGCCGCGCGTGATTTCGCCGCGGCCGCGGCGGCGATGGCGGCGTAGTACGAGGCGATTTTTCCGCGTACGGCGCGGAGGTTACCGTTCAAGTCAGCGACCAATCGATTGGCCTTGAAGAGTGCGGCCTTGGCGACGTCTGCCTGGTGGCGCGCCGACAAGACCTCGTCACGCAACTTCTTCTTTTCGAGGGTCAGGGCGATGCGGTTGTTCGTCAGTCGGGCAATGGTGCTTCCGACATCGCCCTCCGCGAGTGAGTTGTACACCGAGGTGGCCCCCGCGGCTACGGCACCATTGCCGAAGAGCGGATTCGTCGCGTTGATCGACTGATGGGTAACGAAGGCGAAGACGGCAGCGGACTTGAGCTGCTGGCGCCCCTTCGAGACATTTGCTTCAATCGTGCGCACCGTGACCCGGGTATTGCGGATGTCGTTCAATATGCCCGTGAGTTTCATGTGGGCCAAGTTGAATTTTTGGCCGAGCACCTGCGCCGCGGAGTTGTTTTTCTGCACCTGGGCGTACAAGAAGGCGGCCTGCGCTTTTTCCTGAGCAACCGTGGCGGCGCCAGCGGACGTGGCGAGGGGCTCCACAGTGCCGAGGCACATTGCGACAACGGCCATCACTGCGAGCACACGGCGAACGCCTCGTGCTACCCCAGGATGCACCGTCGCGAGGCGCTCAAGGCGCTCGACAGAAGGCATCTGCCAACTTTACACCCGAGGGGGTCGAGTGCGTACGGGGCGTCACCACTCAGCACTCAAAATCCCTGATGAATTTCGCCCGGGGTGAGGTCAATTTCCTCGTGATTGCGGTGAAAAAAAGTATTTTCTGAGCACCGTGTCAAAAAACTGGTTTACAGTTTCTACTTATGAACGTAACTATGTTGCTCGCTGACGCGGTCCAAGTGGCCGATGGAAAACTGTACATATTGGGTGGCGGCTGGTCAGTTACCGGCCCGCAGCCGACACCGGCCGGGATTGCCATCAAAATTGAAGTGACGGCGAACGAGTTCGACCGTAACCACCACTGGGAGTTGTTCTTAGAGGACGCCGATGGTGCCCTGGTCTTGCTCGACACGCCAGAAGGTCCCCAGAGCCTCGAAGTCCGGGGCGACTTTGTTGCCACCGCTCCCACTGACGCGATGCCCGGCACGCCGGTCATTGTGCCGATGGGTATCAACTTCGGACCGCTGCCCCTTACGCCGGGGCAGCGCTTCACGTGGCGTCTCGTCGTAAACGGCGAGAGCCTCGAGGGTTCGACGGCGTCGTTCTCGACGCGACCAATGATCGACGAGCTTTAAGCTCCGCGTCTGATTGACGCGACGTGGTTGTCGAATTTCGTCGTGCGCTGCTCGACGCGGCCCCGACACTCGCTCGCGACTTGCCCTGGATTGCCCATACCGATCCCTGGGCCGTCCTCGTCTCTGAGTTCATGCTGCAACAAACGCAAACCAGTCGCGTGGTGGCACCGTGGACCGCCTTTTTGACGACGTTCCCCACGCCGGCTTCCTGCGCGGCCGCGCCGCTGAGTTCGGTACTTCGCGCGTGGGCGGGACTGGGTTTTCACCGCCGTGCCAAATTCCTTCACGAGACGGCGATTGCCCTCACGCGGGACTTTGGTGGCGCCGTGCCCACGACGGTGGCCGAACTCCGCCAACTGCCCGGCGTCGGCGCCTACACCGCCAATGCGGTGGCTTCCTTTGCCTTCGCTCGTCCGGTCGCCGTCCTTGATACCAACGTGGGGCGCGTGTTGGCGCGAGCACTGGCGAATGAACGCCTGACGCCCAAACGGGCGCAGGAACTGGCGGACGAGTTACTCGGCACGGCCGACAGCCGAACGTTCAATCAGGCCATGCTCGATCTGGGCGCCCAGTTCTGCACCAGTCGACCAGCGTGTGCCACTTGTCCGGTCGCTCGACAGTGTCGTTGGCACCGTGACGGTGGAGAAGACCCGGCAGTTCTCTCGGGTGGGGTTTCGAAGAAGCAGAGCACATTCGCTGGTTCTGATCGACAGGTTCGAGGTCAGATGCTCGCCGTACTTCGTGCGGGACCGGCGAACTGGTCGACGCTCGTGTCGAACGCCGGAAGTGACGACGAAGTTCGGGTCAGAAAAATCGTCGCGTCCCTCGTCGCGGACGGACTCGTCGAGCAACGTCGTGCGACATGGCATTTGGTCGGTGACCTCGCCCGCTAAAGTTCGTCCGTGACTGACTCCCTTTCCTACCGTGACGTGCTTGGTCGCTTCGCGACCGGCGTGGCGGTGGTGACGACGTCAGACGACGAGGGCCCCGCGGGGCTCACCTGCCAGAGTTTGGTCGCGTTGTCCCTCGAACCACCGCTCGTGTCATTTGCGATGACGTCGACCGGTGCATCATGGGCCCGCATGCGCCACTCAACACACTTCGCCATCAGCGTGCTGAGTAGTGAGCAGGCCGACCTCGCCCGGCAGTTCGCCACCTCCGGTATTGACAAGTTTGCCGGCGTGGCGGTCAGTGCCGGTGCCGCCGATGACCTCCTCATTGATGGTGCGATAGCGCACATCGAAGTGACGGTCGTGGACCTCGTGACGTACGGGGACCATGACGTCGTCGTCGCCCGCGTCGACCGGCTCGCGGCCTCCGATGGCGAGCCCGCCTTGTTTTTCCGCGGGGTCTTTCGACACCTCCAGTAGGGTCGCGCGACTCGCTACGCTTGGCGCAGTGAGCACAGCGCGAGTGAACGGAGGAACGTGCTACTAGAACTGGCCGGTGCGGCCCTTCTTCTTGCACTCATTGGTGCGGCACTCTGGTTGCGACGTGAAAACGGCGCGGCGCCGGTCGTTCGACCGCCGACTCCTCGCTCGCCTTACGCCCCCTCACGTGGCTTCAAGCTGCTCGATCCCTCTGGTGAGGCCGAGGAGCCAATCACTCCCGAGGCGCCAAAATTGGCGCACCAGGGTGAGTTGGTCTTCGGCGATGCGTCCGCCTACAGCGACGCCGCGCCACCGCTGACCCCGCAACTTCGTCGCGAGGAGCAGTGGGCTATTGCGCGGTCAATGCGACGCGCCCCACGACTCAAAAGTCGCCGCCGTCAGCGTGCCCGCCAACTACAAGCGGCGGGAGTGGTGGCGTTGTTGCTCGTGGTGCTCTACGTCACGCACGTGATCTAGGCCGCACCAATTTCGCTGAGTAAGAAGGCGAGGCTCATCGCCTCGTCGCGCCAGGCGTCGTACCGCCCAGAGGGTCCGCCGTGGCCCGCGCCCATCTCCACCTTCAAGTAGACGACGTTCTTCTCATTGGCGTCACGCAGCTTCTGTACCCACTTCGTGGGCTCCCAGAAGCCAACCCGCGAGTCGTTAAGTCCAGCCAGGGCGAGCAGGTGTGGGTACACCCGTTCACTCCCATCGGGGTTCGTCGGGCTGACGTTGTCGTACGGGGAGTACCCCTTCATAATGCGGTACGTGTCGGCGCTGGCGTCGGGGTTTCCCCACTCCTCCCATTCACCAATGGTGAGGGGGAGTGACGCATCAAGCATGGTGGTGAGTGAGTCGACGAACGGCACCTCGGCCAGTACGGCCCGGAAGAGCTCGGGGGCGAGATTCATGACGGCGCCCATCAAGAGGCCGCCCGCTGATCCACCGCGGGCGGCGAGCTGTGCGGGGGTCGTGAGTCCGGCGTCAATGCAGTCTCGGGCGACGGCTACGAAGTCCGAGAAACTGGTGGCCTTCTGGTCGAGACGCCCCATTTCGTACCACGTGCGTCCAAGTTCGCCTCCGCCACGAACGTGGGCGATAGCGAAGATGACGCCGCGGTCCAGGAGCGATAGGCGCATGGCGGAAAAGAACGGGTCCATCGAGGCCTCGTAGCTGCCGTAACCGTAGAGCACCATGGGTGCGGGTGACGGCGCCACCAGTGTGCCGTCGTCACTGGGCACGAGGGTGCCGCGCTTGGCGACAACCGTGACGGGGACGAGGACACCATCACTGGCGCGCACCCACCGCTGGCTCGACACGTAGTCGGCCTCAACGTAGCCGCCCTTGACGATTTGCTGCTTGCGCACGAGTCGTTCGCCGGTGGCGACCACAATGTCGGCGACGAGGCGCGGGGTGATCATCGACGTCATCTGAACCCGTAACAGCGGTGTGTGAAATTCGGGGTTCGCCGAGACGAACACGGCCGAGGGCTTGGCACCGGCACTCAGTACCTGAGCACGCTCGAGGACGTCGGCGCCAAAGGGATCGTCTCCTTCGAGCAGTGACACGATGCGAACCGAGGGCTGGCCCTCGAAGCGCTCCACGATGACGAAAAAGGTGGCGAAGAGTTCAATGCCGTCAAGGCGGGTGCCTGGCCGGTGTGCAATCAACTCTCGCCATTCACCGTCCCTTTCGCGGCGGATCAGGGCCCGAAAGTCCTTGGCTTCTTCGTTGGTCACCTTGATCCACCAACCCTGGCCGGCGGTGTCGGTGAAGTGTTCGGCGTCGTATTCGACTCCGTGACGCCGTGGTTCAAACACCCGAAAGTCACCGGTGGGCGTTGCTCCGTCGAGGTACCAGAGTTCAGTGGTCATCGACGACGACATGGAGAGATACAGCATGTCGTGACTGAGAGACCGCCCAACCGCAATGGTGTACTCGGGATCGAGTTCCTCGTGGACCAACACGTCGCCGGAGGAGTCGGTGCCGAGCTCGTGGCGCCAGATTTGGAAGGGGCGAAGGGCGTCGTCAACGCGGGTGTAGAAGAAGTACGTCGAGTCAGCTGACCACGTGCAGCCGTACGACACGTTCTCGATCTCGTCACTCGGGGCCGCCTGGACATTCAGGGGGCGAAAGGTGACGTGGTGGAGTTCGTCACCGGTGACGTCAGTGCCCACGGCGACCCACGCGTCGTCGGGCGAGACCGAGAAGATGCCGGTCGAGTGGAAGTCGTGCCCCGTCGCTTCGACATTCTCGTCGTACATCACCTGTTCGTTGGCCGGTGGATTCAGCGGGTCAATCTCCGGTGGGGTGAGGTCACCCGCTTCGGCGGGTAAGCGACACGCGATGCCGTAGTTCAGGCCCTCGAGGGTACGCTCGTAGACCCAGTAGTCACGACGGCGCACGGGGACTGAAATATCGGTCTCTTCGATATGGGCTCGAAATTCGGCCATGACCGTCTCACGAAGTTCGGCCTGGGGGGCCAGCATCTCGGCCGTGTGTTCGTTCTCCGCCGCGAGGTGGGCGAGGACCTCGGGGTCCTCTTTGTTCATGAGCCAGTAGTAGGGATCGATACGGGTGTCCCCGTGGCGAGTAATGGCGTGTGGGCGTTGCGGTGCTCGGGGGCTCGTAGGCATCTGTCTACTCTGCCAGAAACAACGAGTGTTCGGTTTACTTCGGACGGGGAGTTACTACTATGGCAGTAGGGAATATCCCCTCAGAGGAGCACTATGTCGATTGACAACCTTGATTTCAGCCGCTACCAGTTGGGCTGGTCGGACGAACAAATTCCAATCTTCAAGCCGAAAAAGGGCATCAACGAGGCAATCGTTCGTGAAATGTCGGGCATTAAGAACGAAACGCCTTGGATGCTGGAATTCCGTCTCAACGCCCTCAAGCGCTTCGAAAAGAAGCCCATGCTGGACTGGTTCGCCACCCGCATGCCCGACCTCGACTTCAACGACATCTACTACTACATCAAGCCCACCGGTGGCCAAGTCGACAAGTGGGAAGACTTGCCCGACGCGATTAAGAACACCTACGAGCGCTTGGGCATCCCCGAGGCGGAGCGGAAGTACCTCGCCGGCGTCACCGCGCAGTACGAATCAGAAGTGGTGTTTCACCGCAACCGTGAGGACCTCGAGCGTCTCGGCGTCTTGTTCTGCGACATGGACACGGCCGTTCGCGAGTACCCGGACCTGGTGAAGAAGTACTTCGGTACGGTTATCCCGCCGAACGACAATAAGTTCGCCGCCCTCAACTCGGCCGTCTGGTCCGGTGGTTCGTTCATCTACGTCCCACCCGGGGTCGTCGTCGATCAGCCACTGCAGGCCTACTTCCGTATCAACACCGAGAACATGGGCCAGTTCGAGCGCACGTTGATCATTGCGGACGAAGGTTCACAGGTCCACTACGTGGAGGGATGCTCGGCGCCGGTCTATTCGACCGACTCGTTGCACTCGGCGGTGGTCGAGCTCGTCGCCCTGAAGGGGTCGCGCATCACCTACACGACGATTCAGAACTGGTCGAACAATGTCTACAACCTCGTCACCAAGCGCGCCCGGGCCGAGGAAGAGGCCCACGTTGAGTGGATTGACGGCAACATTGGTTCACGCCTCACGATGAAGTACCCCAGCGTGTACCTGATGGGCCCGAAGGCCTCGGGCGAAGTGCTCTCCGTGGCCTACGCCGGTGCTGGTCAGATTCAAGACGCCGGTGCCAAGATGGTCCACTGTGCACCCGAAACGACCTCGACGATCGTGTCGAAGTCAATCTCCAAGGACGGCGGCCTCACCACCTATCGTGGTCTCGTCAAGGTCGAAGAAGGCGCCACCGGTGCGAAGAGCTTCGTTCGTTGTGACGCCTTGATCCTCGACGAATTCTCCATCTCCGAGACCAAGCCCTACATGGAAGTCGGCGAGCAGGACGCGTCAATTGGTCACGAGGCCACGGTCTCGAAGATTGGTGACGACCAGTTGTTCTACCTGATGAGTCGCGGTCTGACTGAGAGCCAGGCCATGGGCATGATCGTGAACGGCTTCATCGAGCCCGTTACACGTACGTTGCCCATGGAATACGCCGTGGAGTGGTCGCGCTTGATAGAACTGCAGATGGAAGGCTCCATCGGTTAGTCGACGTCGTCGACATCGAACGAGCCGAGGGAGATGTACCTCGATGGCTATGCGTGAAGAGTGCAAGCACTACCAGTCCCGAACCTACGAGTCGGGCGAGGTGGCGCGTTTTTGCTCGCTGGGCAACGCCCCCGATCAACCGTGGGCCTGTCCGAGTGACTGCATGACCTTCGAGCCGCGCTACGCCGACGTGGGGTGGGCGCATGGATCGTTGGCGCGACGCCCGAACGTCGAGCCCGAACCAGCCTCCGAGATTCCCGTCGAAGAGCGGCGTGAAGTACTCGACGCCGCGAGCGACATCATCAACGCCGTCGCCGCCGACTTTGTGGAAGAGCGCCTGCGCGAGCTCGGCGAAGTGAGCGACAACACACCGCGATGGAAGTTCTGGCGCCGTCGGTCTTCCTGACCACTACACTGACGCAGTCCCAATTATGAGCACTTTCTTCGACCACGCCCGCGCCCAACTCGCCACCCACGATGACACTCTTCGCCAGCAACTCTGGGAGCGTTTTGTTGAGGTGGGCTTGCCCTCCACGACTGATGAAGTGTGGCGGTACGCCCCTCTGAGCGATTTCGACTTGGATAATTTCGTCGCGACGGACTCTTCGAGTGACGTCGCCCCCCTCGCGTCAGCGCTCGCGGCGCACGCTGGCGTCACCGTGCATCTCGTCGACGGCGTTCTCACCAGCGTCGACGGTGCCGCGTCGGGACTGTCTATTTCACAATCGCCGGCCGAGACCTCAATTGCCTTCGAACACTACGACGGCGACGCCTTTGCCCTTCTCAACGGTGCCCTCACCCCGAACCCGGTAACGATTCGGGTGGCGTCGGGGGCCGTTATTGATGCCCCCCTGCTCATCGTCAACACGACCACCCGTTCGAACTCGTTCCCACAGCTCATTGTCGACGCCGGCGACAACAGTGCGCTGTCGGTGGTGGAGTATCTGTCTGGTGGCGAGAACGCGCTCGTGGTGCCCCTCACCGAACTACGCGTTGGGGTCAACGCCTCCCTCCATTTCACGACCTACCAGCGTTTGGCGCCGACGGCCTGGCACATCGCCCGCTCGGGGGCCTACTTGGCCAAGGATGCCCGTCTGCGTCAGTCGGTAATCAGCCTCGGTGGTCACTACAACCGTTCACGTAATGACGCCGACATGGTCGGTATGAATGCGGAGAACGAACTGCGCACGACGTTCCTGGGCACGGGCACCCAGATTCACGACTACCGCACGCGCCAGTTCCACATCGCGGGGCGAACCCGTTCAACGCTGCTGTCGAAGGGTGCCGTCGCCGACACCGCGCGCTGCGTCTACACCGGACTGATTGAGATCGAGAAGGGTGCCAAGCGCACCGACGCTCGTCAGACCAACCACAACCTCTTGCTGTCACCCCACGCCCACGCGGACTCGGTACCAAATCTCGACATTCGTGAAAACGACGTCATGTGCGCGCACGCCTCGAGCGTGGGTCCACTGGATGAACTGCAGCGTTGGTACCTCGAATCGCGCGGTGTGCCGCGCGAGGCCGCGGAGCGGTTGATGATTCAAGGCTTCTTCTACGAAATGGTGGCCACCTTCCCCGAAGGACTCGGCGCCATCGTTGAGGCGGATATTACGCAGGCCCTGGCGGCCGCCACGGTGGTAACGCCGTGACGACGATTGACCTCGGAGAGCTCAGCGACTTCGTAAGCGGTGAGGCCCGTCAGATAAAGGCACCCGGTCGCACGCTGGTCGTGGTGCGCATTGAGGATGACCTCTACGTGTTGGACGATCGTTGCAGCCACGAAGACTTCTCACTCTCGTTGGGTGAGGTCGATGTCGCGCGCCGAGAAATCGAGTGCGAGCGACACGGGGCCATGTTCGATCTCACGACCGGTGAGCCAACGTCTTTTCCGGCAACCCGTCCCGTGGCGCGTTACGACGTCGTTGCGGTTGATGGTCGATACGAGGTGGTGGTGCCATGACGGCAGAACTGAAGATTGAGGGCCTGCGTGTCAGCGTGGCGGGCAAGGAAGTACTGAAGGGTTTCGACCTCACCATGGGGGCGGGCGAAGTGCACGTCATCATGGGCCCCAATGGTTCGGGTAAGTCGACACTGGCGCACGCCCTGGCCGGTCATCCGGGCTACCAGGTCCTCGACGGAAGTGTCACGCTCAATGGCGTCGACCTCCTGTCGCTCTCCCCATCGGACCGTGCTCGCCACGGACTCCTGTTGGCATTGCAGCAGCCCCTCGAGGTGCCGGGCGTTCGTCCCTACGACGTCATGGCGGCCGCTGGTGCCCCACTGGATGGTCTTCGTGAGCGCATGATTGACGAGGCCGAGCGAGTCGTGCTCCGCCCCGAGTTGCTCGAGCGATTCTTGAACGTGGACCTCTCGGGAGGCGAGCGCAAGCGTGCCGAAATGGTGCAGCTCGGCACCCTTCGCCCCCAGTTCGCCATGCTCGACGAGATTGACTCCGGTCTCGACGTCGACGCCCTGAGCGCCGTCGCTCGGCGCCTCCAGGCGGCGACGACTGAGTGGGGCTGCGGCGTACTCGCCATTACGCACTTCAGCCGTTTGCTGCAAGAGCTGACTCCCACCGTGATTCACGTGGTCAGTGCCGGTCGTGTCGTGGCCACGGGTGGCCCCGAAATGGCCGACATCCTTGAGCGCGACGGGTACGAGCCGTTCCGCGATCTCGCTCGCGCCTAGTTTTCGAACGCGCAAGTAGAATTCGCTGATGGCCACGCAACCTCCTCAGAATCCCGAAAGCCGTCGTTCGTCGGAGACTCGTCGTCATTTGGCCAACGCGCAGCGCTTGGCCGCACTGGGTGAGGCCATTGATCGTAAGTCGGGCGTCACCACCAAAGCGCCTCGCCGTGGCAAACGATCGACGGCACGCCGATTGGTGATTACCGGTGTCGTCGTGGTCGGCCTGATTGTCGCTCTCCTGGGTGGCGGCTACCTCTACGCCCAACTGAAATTTGCGTCTATTCCGAAGTTGTCATCGGCGGGCGAAGTGAATACGCTCGGCAACCAGCCGTTTAATATTCTTGAAATTGGCTCGGACTCCCGCGTGGGGCTCACGGGGGCTGAGGCGGCAATGACGGGTGCGGGCACTGCCGCCTCGCCCGGAGGACAGCGTTCGGACGTGGTCAAAATCATGCACGTCGACCCGATTCGTCAGACCATTTCAACCTTGTCCATCCCCCGCGACACCATGATGACGCTTCTAAAGAACCAAGCCAAATACGGGAACTACAACCGGATCAATGTCAATTTTGAAAACGGCCCCGCGCTCGTCGCCCAGACCATTACCGCGAACCTCGGTATCCCAATCGCTCACACGATTGCCGTGAGCTTCGGTGGACTCGTGAACGCCGCCACGGCCATTGGTGGTGTTCGCATGTACTTTCCGTATCCGGCCCGCGACATGATGTCGGGTCTGCGTATTCGCCACACCGGATGTCAGACAATCAATACGACGATGGCCCTCGCACTGGTGCGTTCGCGACACTACGAATGGTTTGAGCACGGTATCTGGAACACTGACGTAACCAGCGACTACGGCCGGATCTATCGCCAGAATGAGTTCATCAAGGCCTTTATTTCTCGGGCGAAGAGCCTCTGGAATCCGCTCACCATCAACAATTTGTTGTCCGCTTTGCCCCAGGGCATTTCACTGGACTCCAACTTCACCCTCAACGACCTCATCGCGCTGGCGTACCGGTTCCACGGCATCAACCCCAACGCCATGTCGTACTACACCCTGCCGGTGGTGGGTGGCCACAGCACACTGGGTGACGTCCTCTTCATCAACGAACCACTCGCGGAGCAACAGTTGGTGAAAATCTTTGGTGCGCAACTCGAGCGTCCGACGAATCCACCACCAAATACCACGGGCGCCACTCCCATGCCGCCGGTGATTACGGTACCCAAGGTCGTGCCGGTTCATCATGTCGTGGGGACGAAGAAGCACCCAACCGTCACTGTGCACCATGCGCCGGTCACCACCACGACGGTCGAAGGCGACCAGTGGTTCGACCCAGTCCCCTGCTGAGCTAGTTCGACGTTTCGTCGAGCGCCTGCGTCAGGGTATTCCACGCCAGCGTCGCGCACTTGATGCGCACGGGGAACTTGACGACGCCGGCGAGGGCCGCGAGCTCACCGAGTTTGCGGAGTTCACTTGGCGTGGGCTCAGTCGCACTCGGACCCATCATGAGGTCTTTGAAGGTGCCGATAACCGCGCGGGCCTCGTCAACGGACTTGCCCTTCACGGCCGCACTCATGAGTGAGGATGACGCCTGGGAGATGGAGCAGCCCTGTCCGGTGAGTTTGATATCAGTCACTACACCATCGGTCACGGCGAGATACACCACGATTTCGTCACCACACAGGGGATTGAATCCCTCCACGCGAACGGCGGGCGGATCAAGTTCACCACGATTCCGCGGCGTGCGGTAGTGGTCGAGAATGATCTCGCGGTAGAGGTCGTCGAGGCCGCTCATGCGCCGAACATAGTCATCGCGTCGTCGAGCGCGTCGAGGAGCGCGTCGGTGTCGCTCGTGAGTGAGTAGGGGCCGAAGGAGGCGCGGGCGGTGGCGTTGAGCCCGAAGCGCTTCATCAGAGGTTTGGCGCAGTGGTGACCGGGTCGCACGCAGACACCGTGCTGGTCGAGGACCTGCGAGATATCGTGCGGGTGCACTCCCTCGATGTCGAAGCTAATGACGCCACCGCGACGATCGACGGTGCTCGGACCGATGATGCGCACTCGGCCGTCAAAGCGGTCGTTGAGTCGGGTCAGGGCGTCGGCGGTGAGATGGGCTTCGTGGGCCGCGACGTGCGCCATCGAGAGACCCTCGAGGTAGCGCACGGCCGCCCCGAGGCCAACGGCTTCGGCGATCGGCGGTGTTCCCGCCTCGAAGCGGGCGGGAACGGGAGCAGAGGTAAAGCCATTGACCGAGACATCGCCAATCATGCCGCCACCACCGAGGAAGGGGGGCATGGCATCGAGGAGGGCTTGGCGACCCCAGAAGACGCCAATACCGGTCGGGCCGAGCATCTTGTGGGCGGAGAAGGCCAGGAAGTCACAGTCCATCGCCACCAGGTCGGTGGGCGAGTGAGCCACCGACTGCGCACCATCGACGGCGAGCAGGGCACCAACGGCGTGCGCCGCGTCGGCGAGTTCACGAATTGGGTTAATGGTCCCCAGCACGTTCGACATTGCGGTGACCGAGACCAATTTGACCCCACGAAGCAGTTCGTCGAGGTTGGTGAGGTCGAGTCGGAAGTCGTCGGTGACGCCAATGAAACGAACCTCAATGCCAATGGCGTCGCGGAGCTGAAACCACGGGACGATGTTGGCGTGGTGCTCCATCTCGGTGAGGAGCACCACGTCGCCGGCTGTCAAGTTGGCGGCCCCCCACGAGCGAGCCAAGAGGTTGAATGACTCGGTGCAGTTCTTAGTAAAGATGATTTCGCTCGCGCCACCGGGGGCATTGAGAAAACGGGCGACGGCACTGCGCGCGTCTTCGTAGAGCGCGGTGGCCTCGGCGGCCGTTTGGTAGACCCCGCGGTGCACGTTCGCGTGGTGGAGTGCGTAGTACCGGTCCATGGCCTCAACCACGGCGCGTGGGGGCAGCGAGGTGGCCCCAGAATCAAGGTAGGTGAGCGGGTAGCCGTTCACCACTCGCTTCAGCTGGGCGATGTCGCCCCGAACCAACCGAGGGTCGAACGTGCTCACGCGACACCCGATGGGCGCAAACTCTCGTAGCCGTGATCTTCAATGAGTTGGGCGAGACTGGCGTCACCGGAGCGCTCGATGCGACCGTCAATAAGGACGTGCACCTGATCAGGCTGAATTTCTTCCAGCAACTTCACGTAGTGCGTCACCACGACGACTCCCATGGTGGGGTGCTCATCGCGGACCGTGCGCACACCGCGGGCCACGATGCGCAGGGCGTCAATGTCGAGGCCGGAGTCTGTTTCGTCGAGCAGGGCCACGACGGGCGTCAAGAGTGCCATCTGCAGCACCTCATTGCGCTTACGCTCGCCACCACTAAAGCCGTCGTTCAGGTGACGCTCCGCGAAGGCGGGGTCCATCCCGAGGCGGTCCATCCATTCCATGAGGTCGAGGCGGACTTCGAGCACGGAGAGTTCGTCGAGGCCGCGCCGCGCGGCAATCGCCTGACGCAGGAACTGGACCACTGAGACGCCACCAATGGCTTCGGGGTACTGAAAGGCGAGAAAGATGCCGGCGCGAGCCCGCTCGTCGGGCGACCACAGGGCAATGTCCTCGCCGTTGAGGAGGATTTGGCCCTGCGTGACGGTGTAGCCCGGGTGTCCCATGATGACACTCGCGAGCGTGGACTTACCGGCGCCGTTGGGGCCCATGAGTGCGTGGACTTCACCCTCGTGCACGACGAGGTCAACGCCCCGCAAAATGACGCTGTCTTCAGCGTTGACGTGCAAATTACGGAGTTCGAGAAGAGGAGTGGTCACCCCTCAAGACTACCGGCGACACCGTCGGGCCGTACCCGACCTCTAGTCTGGACGGACACGCTCATGCTGGAACACCATCAACTCAACAGTGGCGAGTCCACGCTCGATATTCGTATCGCCCTGCCCACGGGCCGGCTCAGCACGACCCACGCGCTCGTCTTCGTGCACGGGCTACCCCGCGCGCAGGGTCTCGGCCGCCAAGCGGCCGCCCTGCTGCCCCAGTTGGCCGAACACGTGGCGAACGAATCGGGCTGGACGGTGGCGACGGGCACCCTCTCCGGTGTCGGGGCCAGTACGGGGACCTTTTCACCCACTCGGTGGCTGGCCGACCTCGGTGTACTGATCGACTTTCTCGCCGCGGAGGACCGCGGCATTTCCCTGGCGGGATTTGGTATCGGTGGGTCTTTAGCGTTGCGTTACGCGGCCAACCACGACGACATTCGAGGGGTGGCCACCTTCGCCGCGCCCGCCCACGTTGAGCGGTGGGCGGGGCCGCCGCAGGCCTTTCACGATCTCGTGAAGCTCGCTGGTGTCGTCAGCGATACGAACGACCTGCTTGACCCCGCCACTCTCTCGAACGAACTACTCGCCCTCGATCCCCTCGGGGCCATCGCGATGATTCCTCCACGACGGCTGCTCATCGGCCACGGGACCGACGACCTTGAAGTGCCCTCGAGTGAGGCCCGTGAACTCGTGGCCGCCGCTGACGGGCGCGCCGAACTCCGAATGATTCAAAGCGCTGGGCACCAACTGCGGGCTGACCCGCGCATGGTGGCGACCCTACTGGGGTGGCTGGACCGCCACCGCTGACCGAGCGGCGTCGAGGGCGAGTCGAAGTCGTCGAGCCGCGACTTCGGGTTCCATTGCTTCAGTGAGGGCGCGCACCACCACAAAGTGGCGCAGACCCTGCACCACGAGGTCACCGATCGTTTCTTCATTCACTCCGCCAGTGACGAAGACCGGCAGAGCGGTCAACGCCTGCGACGCGACCGCGTAGGACACGCCCGTCCCGGCCCGACCGAGCTTCGTTGGTGTCGCGACAATTGGACCGGCGCTCAAGTAGGAAACCGGTTCGCGGAGCCCAGCGGCAAACTCGGCTTCCTCGTGCGTGGAGAGTCCCACGATGGCCTCGTCGCCCAAGAGTTCGCGACAGCGGGCCACGGTAGCGTCGTCTTGGCCCACGTGCACTCCATCGGCGGCCACGTCGGCGGCGAGTTCGGGGGAGTCGTTCATAATGAACGGCACACCAAAGTCACGACAGATGGGCACCATACGAAGGGCCATGGCCCGACGCAGTGACTCGTCAGCCACTTTTTCGCGGAGCTGGACCACGTCGACGCCACCCCGTAAGACGGCGGGGAGGAAGGTTTCCATGTCGTCGCGAAGTCCGACGCAGAGGTAGAGGGAGCGGGTGGCGAGTGACAGCATCGCACCACACTAGGAGCAAAACTGCTTTTTCTAGTGATTTAGGGCAGAATAGAGAAATGCAGATTCCCGCCAAAGCCGACTACGCCATTCGAGCGTTGCTCAGTCTCGCGGCGACTGACGTCTCCGTGAGTGCCGAACACTTGGCGCAGGAGCAAGAGCTCCCCGCGAAGTTTCTCGGCGCCATCCTCTCGGACCTCCGTCGTGGTGGTCTCGTCACGAGCCAGCGCGGCCCGGAGGGCGGTTTTCGACTCGCTCGCCCGGCCGACGAGATCATGATCGCGGACATTTTGCGCGTGGTTTCGGGCCCGATGGCCGGCGTGCGGGGCATGCGCCCTGAAGCGCTGCACTACGAGGGACACGCCTCGCACCTTCGTGATGTCTGGGTCGCCGTGCGTGGAACCCTCCGCGAAGTTCTCGAACACGTGACGCTCGGTCAGGTGTTGCGAGGTGATCTGCCTGATTCGGTGACGCGCTTTAGCGACGACCCCGACGCGTGGCAGACTCGTACCCTGTGAAGCGCATCTATACCGACGGGGCCTGCCGCGGCAACCCCGGACCCGGCGGATGGGCGTGGGCGAGTGGCAATGATCACTACGCCAGTGGGGCCGAGGCCCACACGACGAATCAGCGCATGGAAGTTATGGCCGTCATTGAGGCCCTGCGCAGTACCCCCGATGAGGACATCGAAATCGTTTCCGACTCGACGTACGTCGTTAAATGTTTTAACGACAAGTGGCACGCTGGCTGGCTGCGGCGAGGGTGGAAGAACTCCCAGGGACAGCCGGTCGCGAACCGCGATTTGTGGGAACAACTCATTGAATTGGTACTAAATGGCGGTCGCAGCGTTCGATTTACCTGGGTCAAGGGTCATTCGGGGGACAAAGGTAATGACTTTGTCGACGTGTTGGCCACCGCGGCCGCTGATAGTCAGTATGGACAACGAAGCGGCTAATCCCATTGGGTGACGTGGTCACCGACCGGTAGGATTTAGCCCGAAGCATAACGCTGGTACGAAGGGATTTTCTCATGGCGAACGACGTTCAGGCCTTTGATGTGGTCGTAATTGGTGGCGGCCCCGGTGGGTACGCCGCCGCACTCTACGGCGCGGCTGCGGGCCTCAATGTGGCACTCGTTGAGCGTGACAAGGTTGGCGGCACCTGCTTGCACCGCGGCTGTGTTCCCGCCAAGGAGTTCCTCGAGACGGCCCACGTGCGCCGCACGCTCGAGCACGCCGGCGCCTTCGGGTTCTCGACGGGTGCCGTCAAGACCGACTTCGCCGTCTCGCAGGCGCGAAAGAATGAGATCGTCGACAAACTCCACAAGGGTGTCTCGGGACTCTTGAAGGGCCGCAAGGTCACCGTTTTTGAGGGCACCGCTCGCCTCGACGCCAACCAGACCGTTGTCGTGGTTGACGGCGCCGACGCCGGCGTTGTCGCCACCGGCACCAACGTCATTTTGGCGGCGGGCTCCGTGCCACGCACCCTGCCGGGGTTCGATGTTGACGGCACGATCGTCCTCACCTCGGACGAATTCCTCAACCTGACCAGCCTCCCCGCCACGGCCGCCGTTATCGGTGGCGGCGCCATTGGTTCGGAGTTTGCGTCCATGCTCTGCGACATGGGCACGAAGGTGACCATTCTGGAGGGCTTGCCCTCGATTCTGGCTGGCTGTGACACTGAAGTCGCCACCGTGGTGCAGCGTTCTTTCAAGAAGCGCGGCATCGACATCGTCACCAGCGCGAAGATCACCGGCCACACCCCCGGCAAGAAGGGTGGCACGACCATTCACCTCGACGGCGCCGATGACGTGGCCGTGGACATGGTCGTCGTATCGGTGGGTCGTCGCCCCCGCAGCGAAAGCCTGCTCGGTGAAGGCACCGGCGTTGAAATCAACGAGCGCGGTTTCGTCGTCGCTGATGGCTTCATGCGCACCGCCAACCCCAATGTCTTTGCGGTCGGTGACATCGTCGCCGGCACGCCACAGCTGGCCCACGTGGGCTTTGCCGAAGCCGTCGTCGCCATCAAGACCATTATTGGCGAGTCGGTCGTTCCCGTGGACTACGACCGTGTGCCCTGGGCCATCTACTCCAACCCCGAAGTGGCCTTCTGTGGTTTGACTGAGGCCGCAGCCAAGGAGCGCGGCTACGACGTCGTCGTGAAGAAGGACCCCTTCGGCGGCAACAGCCGTGCGCAAATCATTGGCGAGACCGATGGCGTCGTCAAGGTCATCGCCGAGAAGCGGGCTGACGGCACCGCCGGCCAGATCTTGGGCGTGCACATGGCCGGACCATGGGTGACCGAACAGCTCGGCGCGGGCTACTTCGCCGTCAACTGGGAGGCCACCGCTGAAGAGGCCGCCGCGCTGATTCAGCCCCACCCGTCACTGTCGGAAACTTTCGGCGAGACGCTCCTCGCCCTCGCCGGTCGAGGTATCCACGTTGGCTGAGGTAACGCTGCCCTCACTCGGTGAATCCGTTACCGAGGGCATCATCACGCAGTGGTTTAAAAAAGTCGGTGACGCCGTTGTCCGTGATGAGGCCCTCTTCGAGGTCTCCACTGACAAGGTTGACTCCGAAATGCCCTGCCCGGCCTCGGGCGTCTTGACCAAGATCCTCGCGGCCGAGGGCGATACCGTGCAAACGGGTGCCGTGGTGGCAATAATTGATGAGTCGGGCACTCCGGTGTCGGCCGACACAACGTCGACTGCCTCGACCGCTTCCACCACTGCGGCCGAGGCAGCGCCGTCGGTCGCCGCGGTGACACCCCACTCGGGTGAGGCGGGTCTCATTATGTCGCCCGTGGTTCGGCGCATTCTCGCTGATGGCGGTGTCGAACCCGCAACCGTCCACGGGACTGGTCCGAGCGGCGTTATTACGCGCCGTGACGCCGAACGAGCGGTGGCCCTCGGACCAACTGAAGAGGTTGTCCGCGCGCAGTCCAATGGCCACCGACGCATGGGGCTCTACCTCAGTTTGTCGGCGCAGCAGGTACCACATGGTTTCGTCGCCGTTGAGGTCGACGCCTCGTTTGCCGCCACGCTCGACGCGTCGGGCCGAGACACCGTCGATGGCTTTACCGTGACCGATGAAGTGGTCGTCGCCATGGCGGCGGTGCGCGCCCTCCACGACTTCCCAGAACTCAACGCGTACTACCTGGACAATGAGATTGTCGAGCAACGCTCCATCAATATTGGCTTCACCCGTCACGAAGAGGACGACGCGATGTTGGTGCCGGTTGTCCACGCCGCCGCAAATCTCTCGACCGCGCTCCTCGCCCGTCGGGTCAGCGAGCTCGACGCACGCAACGACGCACGGCAACTCAACGCCGATGACCTCATGGGGGCAACGTTCTCCATCGCCCGCGCCCCGAGCGCGAACACGCTCGTACACCAGCCCATCATCGTGCAGCCGCAAGTTGCCGTGCTGAGCATCGGTGCCGTGCGCATGGTGCCGGTGGTCGTCGACCGCGATGGCGGTCCCGCGATTGCGGTGGGTCAGCGCGTCGTGCTCGGTCTCACCTTCGACCACCGCGTCTGTGACGGATCGGTCGCGGCCGCCTTTGTCGAACGCGTCGGAGCAGCGCTCAACGACGTTCTCATCGAGCGCTAAATGTTGCGTCGGCGCCACCTCGGTCGGGTTCGCTTCGCGGAAGCGAACGACCTTCAGCGGGCGCTCCTTAACGCCACCGATGACTACCTGCTCATCATGGAGCACCCCCCGACGTACACCAAGGGGATTCGCACCTCCGACGGCGCCTTTTTGGTCGACCTGTCTACGCTCAACGCCGAGGTGATCGACGCTGACCGCGGTGGCGACGTCACCTACCACGGACCGGGTCAAATAGTCATCTGGCCGGTTATCACGGTCGTCGATGATCCCTCGGCGGGGAAGTCCCACGTCACAATGATGGAAGACGCCATCATTTCGACACTGACCATGCTCGACGCGGCTCAGGTGCTCGGTCGCGTGGGTCGGCTCGACGAGTACCCGGGAGTCTGGGCGCACCTCGACACCACACCCGTCAAGATCGCCGCGGTGGGGGTTCGCACGAAGCGTAATGACCACGGTGTGCGTCGTACCCTGCACGGCCTGGCCCTCAACGTGTCGACCGACATGGCGGCCTTTACCGCGATAATCCCGTGCGGCATTCCTGATCGCCCCGTTGGTTCCCTGCAGTCGTTGGGTCTCGATGTCGACGTGCTCGAGGTAGAAGAGTTGCTCGGTCAAGAGTTGGCGGCCCGCATCGGGGGCGACGAGCGCGTGACGCGCGTCGACCGCTCCGTCTCGACCACCTCGGACGAGCGCCCCCTCATTCGACGCCTCCGTAAGGCCGGGGTGAATCCTGATGAGGCGTTGCCCATCAATACCCGCAAGCCCGAGTGGCTTCGTATTGAAGCGCACATGGGCCAGGAGTACCAGTCGCTGCGCACGTTGACCGAAGATCTACGCCTCGTGACGGTCTGTGAAGAAGCCGGTTGCCCGAACATCTTCGAGTGCTGGAGCGACGGCACGGCCACCTTCATGGTCAACGGTGAGCGTTGCACCCGCGCCTGCGGATTCTGTCTTATCGATACCCGTAAACCCATGCCGCTCGATCCCACTGAGCCCGAGCGTGTCGCCGAAGCGGTAGTCCGACTCGGGCTCAAGCACGCGGTGGTGACCTGCGTGGCGCGCGACGACCTGGCCGATGGTGGGGCCGGTGCGATCGCCGACACCATCTACGCTATTCGCCGTCGCTCACCGGGCACCAACGTCGAAGTACTGATCTCGGACCTCAAGGGCAGCGCCGAGGATCTGCAACTCATCATTGACGCTCGCCCCGACGTTATGAACCACAATATGGAAACGGTCCTTCGCTTGCAGCGCGCCGTGCGACCCAGCGCCTCCTACCATCGTTCCCTCACGGTGCTCGCGCGCAGCGTGGCCGCGGGATTGACGGTCAAGTCCGGCATGATGGTCGGACTTGGCGAAACGGCTGACGAAATCGAAGAAGTACTCGCGGACCTGGCCAATATTGGTGTGTCAATCGCCACGATTGGTCAGTACCTGCGCCCGACCGCCAAACACTTGCCGGTGGCGCGCTACTGGGAGCCGGCCGAGTTCGACGACCTGGCCGCTCGTGGCCGAGCACTCGGGCTGTCGCACGTGCAGTCGTCGCCACTCACTCGCTCGAGCTATCACGCTCGCGAGGCGCTGAGCGACGCCACGCCACTCGCCCTCCCGACGCGCCGCTAA
>CAIKBU010000105.1 GCA_903825765.1 uncultured Actinomycetes bacterium
ACTGGTGAGCGCCACCGACGCCGAGAGCGGGTGTCCAGCCCAGGTGAAACCGTGCTGGAAGGCCACGTCACCGGTCATGAAGGGTTCAGCAATCCGGTCGGAGACGATCATGGCACCGAGCGGGGCGTAGCCCGCGGTGATTCCCTTGGCGGCGCAAATGATGTCGGGAACGTAGTCGTACTTCTGTCCACCAAACCAGGTGCCGAGGCGGCCAAAGCCACAAATCACTTCGTCAGAGACGAGCAAGACGCCGTAGCGGTCACAGATCGCACGAACCTGCTGCCAGTAGCCGGGGGGAGGAGTGAAGCAACCACCAGCGTTCTGCACGGGCTCGAGGAAGACGGCGGCCACGGTCTCAGGGCCTTCGCGGAGGATGGCGTCTTCAATCTGCTGCGCCGACCACAGACCGAACGCCTCGAAGTCGTCGGCAAACTGTTCCGCGCGGTAGAAGTTCACGGCCGGTACCTTGACGGCACCGGGGACCAGTGGCATGAAGGGTTCACGATAGTTGTCGAGTGAGGTAATGGTGAGTGCGCCCATGGTGGTGCCGTGGTAGGCGATGTCGCGACTGATGACCTTGTAGCGGTCCATGTCTCCGCGCATCTTGTGGTACTGACGAGCGAGCTTCCACGCACTCTCGTTCGCTTCGGCGCCACCGGTCGTGAAGAACACGCGGTTCAGATCGCCGGGGGCGATGGAGGCAATCTTTTCGGCCAGTTCAATGGCCTTGGGGTGGGCGTAGGTCCACAGTGGGAAGAAGGTCATGGTGTTCATGGCCTCGGCGGCGGCTACGGCGAACTCCGGACGACCGTGGCCGAGGGCATTGGTGAAGAGTCCCGAGATACCGTCAAAGTACTTCTTGCCGTTAACGTCGTAGACGTGCACGCCTTCGCCGCGCACCATGATGGGAATTTCATTGGACTCGTCGTACGAGCCCATACGTGAGCAGTGCAACCAGAGGTTGCGCCGCGCTCGTTCGGAAAAGGAATGGCTTTCGTGGTTCGTATCACTGAAGGCGATGCCGTCAGTCAAGATTTCGTCAATACTCATTTTGTGCCCCAGGCATAGGTTTGTTTTGAAAGTTTCAAATACAGGAATGTTTCAACTTCGGTGACACCAGGAATACTCCGAATGGAGTCATTCAGCAGATGTACCAGTGCGTTGTCATCGAGAGCGATGACCTCAGCGATGATGTCGAACGAACCCGCGGTCATAACCACGTAGTTCGCTTCGTCAATCGCCGCTACTTGATCCGCCACCAAGCGAACGTCTCCATGAACTCGGATGCCGACCAGCGCTTCGCGGCCGTAGCCGAGTTGCAGTGGATCGGTAATCGCGACGATCTGCATGACGCCCGCGTCTTTGAGTCGCTGTACGCGTCGACGCACACCGGCCTCAGACAGTCCAACCTCTTCGGCGATGGCCCCGTAGGGGCGACGGCCGTCACGCTGCAGTAACGAAATGATTTGGCGGTCAATGAGGTCCAGCACGTTCGGTGCGGCCACGAGCTCAAGGTTCGGGCTCTTCGTTGGTGTTGCTTTGGCAGGTTTAGAGGCTGACATGTGGTTGCTCCCGTCATGACGCACATTGGCGTCATGACTGCGGATACAGACACCCTAGCAGGTTTTGGGGACGATATGCGCACCCATTTGCCCCTAGGGGGACTCAATCTGTCCTGAGTGTTTGCGTGGCGGTAGCAAATCTGGCAGAGTGGCACGGGGTTGAATCGGATGATTCGCCAGAATGTAGGGGAAAATCATGCGTCGGTTAGAGAATTTCATTGGTGGCGAATCAGTGGCCCCCCAGAGCGGGCAGTACGTCGAACTCATCAACCCAGCCACGGGGCAGCCCTTCGCCGAAATGCCAGTTTCCAACGCCGCGGACGTGGACACCGCGGTGACGGCGGCGGCGAAGGCCTTCACGACGTGGAAGCGGACGACACCCTCACAGCGATCGCTCATGTTGCTCAAAATCGCCGACATTCTCGAGGCCAACATCGACGCGATCGTCGACGCGGAAACCGAGAACTGCGGCAAGATCATTGCCGTCACCCTGGCTGAAGAGATTCCGCCAATGCTCGACCAAATTCGCTTCTTCGCCGGGGCGGCACGCGTCCTCGAGGGCAAGAGCGCTGGTGAGTATGCCGTTGGCATGACGAGTTATGTCCGCCGCGAACCAATTGGCGTATGCGCCGCCGTCACGCCGTGGAACTATCCCCTCTTGATGGCCGTGTGGAAGTGGGCGCCCGCGCTCGCCGCCGGTAACACTATGGTGCTCAAGCCCTCCGACACCACGCCCGTCTCAACGATTCTCATGGCACAACTCATGGCGCAAGTCCTGCCGGCCGGCGTGTTCAACGTGGTCTGTGGTGACCGCGAAACCGGTCGGGCCCTGGTGGAGCACCCGGTGCCCGCGATGGCGTCGATTACCGGTTCCGTGCGCGCGGGTATGGAGGTTGCGGCGAGTGCGTCGCACACCTTGAAGCGCGTGCACCTTGAGCTAGGTGGCAAGGCGCCCGTGGTGGTCTTTGATGACGCCGACATCGCCTCGGCCGCTGAGTGGATTGCCATGGCCGGGTACTTCAACGCCGGTCAGGACTGCACCGCGGCCACCCGCGTCTTGGTGTCGGACAAGATCTACGGTGACTTCGTTGACGCCATCGCCGAGCAGGCACGTAACACGGTGATCGGTACGCGCGACAACGAGAATGCCCTCTTTGGTCCAGTGAATAACACGAACCAGTTCGACCGGGTGCAGGCACTGCTCTCGCGCCGCCCCAGCCACGCCAGCCTCGCCGCCGGTGGTGACCGCATGGGCGATCAGGGCTTTTTCATCAACCCCACGGTTATCGCCGACCTTCAGCAGGACGACGAACTTATTCAAAACGAAATCTTTGGCCCCGTTATCACCGTGCAGAAGTTTGACTCAGACGCCCAAGCGCTCGAGTACGCCAACGGCGTTCGTTACGCCCTGGCCTCGTCGGTATGGACCAACGACCACGGCCGCGCCATGCGCTTCACTCGTGACCTCGACTTCGGTTGCGTGTGGGTCAACACCCACATTCCGATCGTCGCCGAAATGCCACACGGTGGATTCAAGCAGTCGGGCTACGGCAAGGACCTCTCGATGTACGGCTTCGAGGACTACACGCGCGTCAAGCACGTGATGCACGCCATCGGCGAGTAGCGAATCAGTTGAGGTCGGTCAGTCGTGTTGTCACTTCGACATCGCGACTGACTAACGTGACAGTGAACGAACAGAAAGGATGATCAACGATGATCATCGGCGTACCAAGAGAAGTAAAAAAAGACGAACACCGCGTGGCGTTGACGCCCGCTGGTGCCCGCGAATTCGCCGCACAGGGGCACCGAGTCTTGATTGAGCGGTCCGCGGGGGTCGGCTCCTCGATTGACGACGAGGCCTACGTCGCCAACGGAGCGACCATGATTGACACAGCCGATGAGGTGTGGTCCTCCGCTGATTTGATCCTCAAAGTAAAAGAGCCAGTCGCCGAAGAGTACGGCCGTCTCGGCGCTCGCGAAAACCAAACGCTCTTCACCTACCTTCACCTCGCCGCTTCACGCGAGTGCACCGACGCCCTGGTCGCGGCGAACAACGTCGCGATTGCCTACGAAACCGTCCGCCTGCGTGACAATTCGCTCCCCCTACTGACGCCCATGAGTGAAGTCGCCGGTCGAATGGCGCCCCTAATGGGTGCCCATCACCTCATGCGACCGGGCGGTGGCCGAGGCACCCTGATTGGCGGCGTCCCGGGGGTACGACCCGCCAACGTCGTCGTCATTGGTGCCGGTGTGGCCGGCGTGGCGGCGGCCACGATGGCGGTGGGCCTCCACGCCAATGTCACCGTTCTGGACCGAAACTTGGAACGTCTGCGTCACGTCGACGCCCACTTCAATGGTGCCGTTCGCACGCTGGCTTCCACCACGTTGAGTCTCGAAGAAGCCTGCCTTGATGCGGACATCGTCATTGGTGCAGTGCTGGTTGTCGGTGCCAAGGCACCCAAGTTGGTGTCGAATGAATTGGTCTCGCGCATGCGCTCCGGATCGGTGTTGGTTGATATCTCGGTGGACCAGGGTGGGTGCTTCGAAGCCACGCGGGCAACGACGCATTCCGACCCCGTCTTTGAGGTCAATGGCTCAATTTTCTACTGCGTCGCCAATATGCCCGGGGCAGTCCCCGCGACGTCAACGCAGGCGTTGGCCAACGCCACCTTGCCCTACGCACTGGAGCTTGCTCGCCTGGGCTGGCGTGATGCCGTGCTGGCCGACGATGCGCTCGCCGAAGGGGTGAACATTGTCAACGGGTCGATCACCTATGGTCCCGTTGGTGAGGCGCTCGGTCTCGCGACGAC
>CAIKBU010000106.1 GCA_903825765.1 uncultured Actinomycetes bacterium
GCCGAAGTCCCGGCACCAGATTGCCCCGCAAAGAGCGTGGTAGCCGTAATTGCACCAGCCGCGTCACCACCGGAACCAGCGACGTGGGATGGGGTCGTTCCGCCACTTTGGTAACCACCACCACCCGCACCCGCCATCACCAGAAGTTGCGTCGTAGGCGACGTCTCTTGCAGGGCGGAGGCTCCGCCACCACCAAAGCCACCAACACAACCAGCACCTCCGGGAGCTGCTCCGTTTGCGCCATTGCCTTGGGATGTCGTACTACCGTTTAGACCCGTCCACTCCTTAATGACTTCACCCGACGTGACGGGAAAAACACCGCTGAACGTAGCGGGCTGACCACAGTTGCTCGTCGACGACGTGGTACACGCACCACCCGTGCCATCACCGGTTGCCGAACCACCACCGGCACCGCCGGTAATTGTGTAACTCATTGAGGTCACATTGGCGGGAACGGTCAGCGTCGTAGCGCTAACGCCCGAGCCCGCCGATCCCAGCGCCAACGCCGCACTGGGGTTGGCGAGAACGGCCACGAAGGAGAACGTGCCGACGCAGAGGAAGAATGCCGTCAGCCAACGCAAAACCGCTCGGGTCGAATCGACAAGGCGCTGCCACGCCATTGCCATAACGCTCGAGGCGTTGCGGAAAAGTCCGAACCTGGAAGGCGATGATGAGGTTGAGAGTAGGTCCATGATGTCGAGGAATCCTTGGTCGGCGTGTAGACATTTGCAAACAGTGTTTCTAATACTATTTATTGCATACAGCGTTAGCAAGATGTTTTGAGCGCTTTTGTCTGGATTCGGAGATCACAGCGAGCTGTGCTGTTCGCTCCTGAACGTGGACTAGACGGTCCCGACACCAAATGGTGAACCGTACCCACGAAGGGTCAGCGACACCACGGCAAATTTCTTCGATGGAATCGTCGGCGATTGCGCCGAAGCCGTCACGGTTACCGTTGTCACCCCACCACTGACCTGGGAGGTGAAGGTGGCTCCCCAAAGGCTGCTCAACGACGTACCCGAGGGAAGTTTGAAGCGAAATACCCACGGAAGATACCGCGAACCAATACTGGTTGCCGTGGGGTTTGAGAGAGTGAAATGCCCCTGTGCCCCGGCCCGCCAGGTCGATGTTTTGACAAACAAAATATGAAGGGCCGCGCTTTGATTGGCGCTGGCGGGGGTCACGGCTGCTGATGCCATCGACGCTACGTTGGTGCCAGCTCCGTTGGTCGCGGTGACCCGAAAACTGTACGCCGTCCCGTTTGTGAGGCCAGTGAAGACACAACTTGTCGTCGTAACAGCAAGACACGATGTCGGTGTGCTCACTGACGGACTCGATGTGACGGTGTAGCTCGTAATCGGTGATCCACCGTTGGAGCTCGGAACCTTCCAGTGAACAGTGACCTGACCGCTCCCCTCGCTCGCCCACACGTAGGGAACGACACTGGCTGTCGTCATCGGAGTAACGGCGGCCGCTACCGAGGAGAAGGCGCTGGTCTTGCGGTTCTGAGCGACCGCCTGCACGGCGAACGTGTACTGCTGACCGTTGGCTAAGCCGCTAAAAGTGCACGAGGTGTCCGGCGCCGCGGCCCAACACTGCAGACCGAGATTCGAGATGACTGTATAACCACTCAAGGGCTGGCCACCGGTAAAGGTGGGGGCGGTCCACGAAACGACAACGCGGCCGTTCCCCGCAGTGGCGTGCACGCTGGTGGGCGCATCGGGATTCACGAGAGCCACCACGGCGTTCGACGGACTTGAGTAACTACTGGCGTAACCGGCGCCGTTGGTTGCGGTGACGGTGAAGGTGTAGATAACGCCGTAGATCATGCCCGTCATAACACAGGACGTCGCGAGAGTGTTGACGCAATCAGCCGAAGCGGGTAGCGAGGGTGTCGCCTTAACGGTGTACCCCGTGACGGCAGCGCCACCAGTGGAGGTCGGAAGTGACCAGGTCACGGTGGCCCGATCGCCATTGACACTGACCGACACTGCGGGCGGGGATGAGGGTGGGCCTACCGGCGTGACGGCATTCGAAACGTCAGAGGCGGCGGATGAGAGACCGTCAGCATTCTCGGCCGTAACCGAAAACGCGTAGACAACGCCGTTGGTGAGCCCGCTGAGGGTGCACGTGCCAGCGGACAATGCCGCACCCGAAACACTGCACTGTTGCGTGCCTCCAGCCACCGTGACGACGTACGCGGTAATGGACGACGAACCGGCGTCGGAGGAGTTTGCCCAGCTCACGGTGGCCGAACCATTGGACGCCACCGCGACAACGTTGGTTGGTGCTGACGGTGGGTTGAGGCACACCGCGCCGTTCAATAGGCACGCCTGTGGGGCTCCCGTACCCGTCGTGGTGTACCCCACAACCCAGGTGGTGTTAGGTGCAATAAAGGGTTCGATTGTCGGTGCCGTCACGGTCACGAGGGTGCCACCGGTCGTCGGTGACGTGGCCGCAATGCCACCCCAGAGCTTGATGAGTTGCGTGCCGGAGGGCAAAACAAAGGACAGCGTCCACGTGTTGGCAAGCGAGCCAATGTTGGTGGCTGTGTTGTTGAATAGGGTGATTTGCCCCTGGTAGCCCGTGGTCCACCAGTTCAAGTCAGCGAAGCCCACCGACGGGTTCGGAATACCGGGTTGCGTGAAAGCTGGGAGTGAACAGGTCGACGTGCCCATGACGCATTGCTGCGGATTGCCATTCCCCATCGTGGTGAAACCAACAACGACGGAATAGCCGGGCAAGAGCGCGGGGGCCGAAGCATCGGCCGTCACGGTGATGAGGGTGCCCCCCGAAGTCGACGTAACAATCTCCGTCGCGTTCCAAATGCTCGCAATCGCCGTGCCGGTGGGCAGGACAAACGAGAACGTCCACGGTGACGAAGGGCTCCCCACATTAACCAGAGCGTTATTCGTGAGGGTAACTTCACCCTGGTAACCGCCAACCCACCAGTTCGGAACTGCGTAAGTGATTGTGGCCGCGGTGATCGGGTTTTGCACACTGATGGTCTGCGTGACGCCGACCCCATCCTTGAATTGCGGGCCAACGGCGACGTGCGCCACCAAGACACAGTTGCCGGTCGTGTTGTAGGTCACGAGGTCCGTTGCGTCTACTGCGCACACTGCCGGAGTGGTTGAGACGACGAACAAAGCGCCGTCACCCGACGTCGCAATGCGCGGTCGAAAGGCATTACCGAAGGTATCGACCGCTGGCAGATTGGTAATGACGGGCTGCGAAGGAATGTTGTAGGTCAGGGCAGCTTTGCCGGCAACGTAGGTGAACGCATAATTTACGGCCGAAGCGCCGGCACAGAAACTGGTGTAAACGCCGGCGGTCGACGTGACCTTCACGGTGCTGGTGCACGGCGGTGGCGTACTGATTGCGCTCGACGAGTCTCCCAACACGTACCCAGTGATGGTGTAGGTGACAACGGGCGGCGTCGTACCGGCCAGTTGACTCGAATTCGATGCGGTGACGACGAGGAGGGCCTTTGACACGCTAAACGTCTGGGGGTCACCATCGGCGGCCTGGTACACGGTGCCGGTGCCGACGTGAGCCACGAGCGTGCACGATCCCGTCGAGACAAAGGTCACCAGACCCGACGCGGTGACGGTGCACACCGAAGGAGTCGTCGTCGTCACCGAAGGGGTCCCATCGCTATTGCTCGACACCACGGAGCGAAAAGTCCCACCGTACGTTGGCTTCGAGGGAATGTTCGATACGAAGGGTGTCGAAGCAGCGATGGAGAAGACCGTCACCGACCCGTTGACGTACGACATCGAATAGTCACGGTCGATTGCCCCGGAGCACGAGGAGACATACGTCCCCGGCACTGAGGATGGTGAGGTTGAAGCGACGCAGGAGGGGGCGGTAGTCAGTGATGACGGCGAGTCACCGTTGACGAAGCCGCTGTAGGAAGGGGAAATGCTCGGTGCGGGATCACCCACGTATTGCGTTGCGTCGGAGGCGGTAATCGTTAGCGGAGTGGGAGTAACGGAGGTTGTTCCGGTCTGGTACGAAATTGAGTAGTTCGACGAGGTCAGACCGTAACAAAACGACGAGTAGCTTCCAACGTGCGACGCGCTGGTCGTGCCCGATGAACAGGCACTGCCCGCACCGACTGCACTCGCGCCGTCGCCATTGACGAGACCCGACAGCGTTGCCGTAATCGCTGGGACCGCACCGCCGTACGTCTGCGCTGCATCAGAGGCCGTCACGACGAGTGACGCCTTAGAAACCGTGATGCTCTGCGTCGTCGAAGTGGTGTCGTAATTCGCGTCAGCGGCAACGTTCAGCGTCAGGGTGCACGACCCGGTACCAGCAACGAAGTTCACCACCAACCCAGACACCGAACAGATAGTGGTATCGGAACTCTGCAACGTCACTGCGCCCGTATCGCCCGGGGTGAGTGAGTACGTGACGCTGTACGACGAGCCGTAGGTGGAGGAGGCGGAACTTGAGGTGAACGAGAGCGACGCCGAACGATCAGCAACCGTGAATGACGTTGACGTCGTCGACGCAGCGAAGTTGGTTGCGCCGGTGTAATTGCCACTTAGGCCGAAGGTTCCCGCCACCGGCTCCGTGATTGTGCACGTGCCTGAACCGGAGACCAGTGTGACCGTGCAACTACGAGAGCCGTCAGAAACCTCGACGGTGCCGGTTGCCGTGTTGGGGCTCAGCGTTGCCGTGATTGTTGTGGGATTCGGGTATGCGCTGTACGCCGTTGACAGGGTCAGTGTCGTTGGCAACTGGGACACCGTCAACTGAGCCGCCGAGTAGGTGAAGTTGTAGTTGTTGTCGGATCCACCCGAACACGTAATTGCGTAGATTCCAGCGTCCGCGCCCGAACGGTACGGGGACGCGCACGTAGGAGTGACGTTCACCACCGCCGTAGAAACAGGACCATTGGTGGCGTTCGTGTGCAAAGTGAACGCGTAGTTAGGCGCCGCATCGCCATAGCTAATCGTGACCGATGCAGGGACCACGAAGAGGGTGGCCTGGGTGACCGTGGCGGTGCCGGTGACGTAGGTGAAGGTGTAGTTCGAGCTCACTGCGCCTGAGCACGAGGTGAGGTAGGAACCAACCGAGCTCGAGGAGGTGGCGCTCGAGGAACAGGTGGGCTGGGTGCTGAGTGACGAAGCCGAGTCGCCGTTGACGAAGCCAGCGTAGGAGGGGGTGGGGGTGACGGGGGTGGCGCCGTAGACCTGGGTGGTGGAGGCGGCGGTGATCGTGAGGGTGGCCTTGGTGACACTGTTGGAAAATGCCATACTTGTCGAGGGGTCATAGTTTCCGCTGGAAACATAGGCGGCGGTGTAGGTAAAGGAGCCGCTCGCAGGCTCAGTGATTTGACACGAACCTGAACCTGATGAAAGGGTCGCAACACAGGACCGGCCATTGCCGTCCGAGACGTTAACCGTACCGGAAGCCGCCGCGGGGCTTACCGACACGCTAATAGTTGTCGCGGAGCCGTACGTCGCCGACGAAACACTCGTGATTGTGGTCGTTGTTGCGCCCGAAGTCACCGTGACCGTCTGGGTGGCCCCGCTTGCTGCGTTGTACGTCGCGGACTGCGCCGTCTGCGCAGTCAGCGAGCAGGTGCCAGCTCCGACAAAAGTGACCACCAGACCGGAGGCCGTACACACATTCGAGGGACTCGCCGAAACGCTCTGTGCGCCATCACCAGTCGCCTGAGCAATTGTCGCCGTGAAGGAGCTGTTCTCGGAAGCCGAGGCCGGGAGATTTGAGATAGAGGGCGTTGAGGGATCGGAACGCACGGTCATAAACGACGAAGACGTTGAATAGGTCGTCCCCTGCGAGTTCGTCGCGCCTACTTGCACGTAGTAGTTCGTGGCCGGAGAAAGTCCACTTATCTGACAAGACGTTGTCGAGGACGTCGTGCAACCGGTTGTCCACGGGGCGCTCCCTGTGGTGGAGTACTGAACCGCGTACCCACTTACGGACGGAATGCCAGTGCCCGTCGTCGGTGCCGACCACGTAATCGTTGCCGTCCTGTCGCCATTCGCCGTGGCCGATGAAATTGTTGGCCGGTTCGGCGCCGGCTGCGTCGACAGTGTGATGGTAGGCGTGCTAGCTGTCGAGTACGTAACTGACGAACCTGCAGTGTAACTTGCCCCACCGCCACCACCACCGGCGCTGCAGCCACCGCCGCCACCACCATACCCCGCACCACCGCCACCGGCGGTCGCGCCGCTGGTGGTCCGGTCGGCCGCACCGCCAGCGGCGGGGGTGTGCGTCGAAGTACTGGAGGCACTGCCGTTGTTCGCAACACTGGTGCACCCGCCACCCGATGCGTGGCCACCACCCGAGCCCGCAGAACCGGAGCTAGCACCGTATCCACCGTTGTCTGCGGTGGAGGCAATACCTTGCACACCACTCTGGCCGGAGGCACCACCATTGTGGGCGCTCGAGTTGGCCGCACCACCACCGCCACCGGCAACTACTAACCATTTATTCGTTGTTGCGTTATAGATCGCGCTCGCGCCACCGCCACCGCCACCGGTGGCACTTCCAACACCACCACTCGCCGCACCCCACCCGCCGCTAGAGGTCGAGCCGCTGCTAGCAACATAGAGGTCGAGTTCATCACCGGGCGAGACGGAGATTGTTGAGGTAACCGATGCTCCGGCACCACCATTCGCGATGCCGGAGATAGTGCCTCCGGAGCCGCCGACCACGGTAGTTATAAGAGATGTGGTTGCGGAAGGCACGAAGTAAGTGCTGAAAGTATTCGCTGCATACGTAACCACATACGTGGCCGCACCAGCCGGTTGCGCCTCCATCAGCACAGTGGTTACAAAAATCGTAGAAAGCAGCGAAAGGGACGTGATGAACCTCGTCAACGTCCCGGCGCCAATGGCGCGGAGGGTAAAACCGCTCCTTCTGTGGTGAATGTGTCGCATTGGGTCTTTCGGTGGTGATACGACTGCGTAAGAAACGCTGTATGCAATCTACAAGTTACGTACAATGTTTGCAATATTTTCTCGGCTGACAATAAAACAACCGCCCCGGGAGGGGGCGGCTGTCAGGAGGAGGAAAGTTGGAAGAAGTATTAGCGCAGGCAGGCAACTCCATTCGAACGGCAACTCGAGGGTTGGGACGATCCATAGGTGGTGAAGTACACGTCGGTGTGCGCGCCGGCGGCCAGAGTGGAGCGCTGAAGCACTGGCGTCACCGTGACCGTCGTCACTCCCCTACGTACCGTCGTGGTGTGGTTCGCACCCCAAAAACTGGCGAGCATCGTACCGCTGGGCAGCGTGAAGCTGAAGGACCACGGCACACTCTGGGAACCAATGGGCGCCTTGGCGGTGTTCGCAATGCGGTAGTGACCCTGGTAGCCGTTGCGAGTCATGGCCGAAGTGGAGTAGCGCAGGTGCAACGACCCCGCCAATGGGATCGCCGAGGCCGTTACGGCAGCACCAGTACCAAGGGCGTTGGTGGCGACGATACTGAAGGAGTACTTGACGTAGTTGTCGAGGCCCGTGAACAGACACTGCGTCGCCGTCGTGGCCACGCACGAGGCGGGCACCGGGGTGTCTGGGAAGACAGAGACGGTGTAGCCGATGATTGGCTTACCTCCGTTTGACCGAGGTGCCTGCCAAAACAGTGCCACCTGGCCATTACCGGCACTCGTGCGGACGGCCTGGGGCGCCGCTGGTGCGGTCGGGGCACGGAATGGTGTTACCGGCGACGTGGCGTCTGAGTACGCGCTCATCAGTCCCGCCTTATTCGCTGCGCGCACGGCGAAGGTGACGGCCACACCATTGGCCAGGCCGTTATAGGTGCACGAAGCGGTCAGGTCGCTGGTCACGGGGGCCCAGCAGTTGAGTCCAATATCGGACGTCACGGTGTAGCCGGTGATACTCGATCCTCCGCTAAAGGTGGGCTGCGTCCAGGTAACCACGACCGTTCCATCGGACGGCGTCGCAGTCACATTGGTCGGAGCGGCTGGGTTGGTGATTGCCACTATGGCATTCGTTGGGGCCGAAGGGGCGCTGGTGAAGCCCGCGGCATTCGAGGCGACCACCGAGAAGGTGTAGGACGTACCGAACGTGAGGCCGGTGAATGAGCAGGTCGTGCGCAGGGTGGCCACACAGTCCTGAGGCGCGCGCAGGGCCGGGCTCGAGGACACGGTGTAGCCGGTCAACGTTGAACCACCGAGGAGGGCGGGTGCGGCCCAGGTCAGCATGGCGACGCCATTGTTGAGGTTCACGCCGACACCCACGGGAGCGGTCGGCGCACCAATCGGCACCACGGCATTCGAGGGGAGCGAGGGACCAGAGGAGAGCTGTTGTCCGTTGATGGCGGCGACTTGAAAACTGTAGGAGACGCCGGCGTCGAGGCCGTGAAAGACACAGGAGTTGTTCGCCACGGCCACACCGGTGACGGTGCAGGTCTTCGACGAGCCACTCGCAGTCACGACGTAGGACGAAATTGCCGACGAGCCCGTGGAGGCTGGTGCGGTCCACGTCACGGTGGCCGCGCCGCCGACGAGCGACGCCTTGACGTTGGTGACCGGCGACGGTGAGGCGGGGCAGACCACGTTGTTCAGCGTGCAGTTGATCGGAGCGTCAGTGCCACTGGTGGTGAAGCCAATGGTCACGGTGGCGCCGGGAACCAAGACGGGATTCGAATTCGGCCCCGTAACGGTAACCAGGGTGCCACCAACGACTGCTGCGGTGGTGAGGTCGCCACCCCACAGACGAATCAGCGACGTGCCGCTTGGCAAGACGAACGATAACGTCCACGGGTGCGCGGGCGAACCGATGTTGGTCGTCGTGTTGTTGGACAACAAGTACTGACCCTGGTAGCCAGAGGGTGACAAGTTCAGTACGGCGTACCCCACTGGCGGATTCGGAATGCCGGGCACGTTCAGTGGCGGCATCGAGCAGGCGCTGCCGCCCATCAAACAGTTCTGCACGCTGCCGTTGCCCTTGGTCGTAAAGCCAATGCTGTAGGACGTGCCGGGTTTGAGTACGGCTTGGTAACTCGGGGCCGTGACGGTGACGAGTGTCCCACCGTTCGTTGGCGTGGATTCTTCATTCGCACCCCAAAAACTGTCAATGGTGGTGTCCGTGGGGAGAACGAAGGAGAAACTCCACGGTGTAGCGGACGTGCCGAAGTTGATCGGCGTGGTGTTGTTCAACGTTATCGAGGCCTGGTAGCCACCGACCCACCAGTTTGTGACGTTGTAGAGCATCGGGACGACCGAGGCGGGGTATTCCACCTGAAAGCTTTGGTCCGGGCCTTCGGACGCGGCGAACTGGTTGCCCTGCGCCACTTGGGCCTGCAGCGTGCAGGTGCCGGTACTGACGTAACTCACGGTGTCGGTGCCCTGCACGATGCACACACCTGGGGTGAGTGAGACCACGCCGGCCACGCCGTCGGCGTTCGTCGCAATCGTCGGCGTGTAGGTGTTGCCAAAGGTGTCCGCCGTAGGCAGATTCGAAATAGTAGGAAGCGAGGCGGACGCGAGCCCCACCGAGACGGTACCAACCACGAAGGCGAAGGTGTAGTTCGTGGACTGCGCACCCGAGCAGTAGGAAGGGTACGAGCCTGAGGGCGACGACGAGAGCGCGGTGGTTTGGCACGTCGGGGCGACTGACAGTGACGCCGCGGCGTCACCATTGACAAAGCCCGCATAGATCGGCGTGATGCCGGGGGGTGTGGCACCAGCGGCCATCGACGAGCTACTCGCGGTAATCGTCACGACGGCTGGCGCAATAGTAAAGAACTGGGGTGCACCACTGAGTGCCGCGTCCGAACCATTCGCCGCCTCCTGCGCCTCAATGACGCACGATCCCGCGGCGATGAAGGACACCTCGCCGGTCGTTGGGTCAACGGTGCAGGTGGTGCTCGAGAGTGTGGTCACCGACGTCGCACCACTGGTCACGTTCGTCACCGACGGTGTGAACGCTCCCCCGTAAACGGGCGAACTCGGAATATTGGTAATGGTGGGAGTAACGCTGACCGCCGTGGCCAGTGCTGCGGGCGTAAGCATCCCGGTGGCGAGTACCGCCGAGAGTGCCATCGTGGTCATCACGCAACGAGTGGCCGAGGCGATGAGAGGGACATGTGAAGTTTTTGACATTGGGTCTTCCAGTGGTGATCGGACTCATTTGATGCAAACGCTGTTTTCAA
>CAIKBU010000107.1 GCA_903825765.1 uncultured Actinomycetes bacterium
GGAACAGCGGAGGCAGCTGTCGTGACGTGGATTGGACCCGAGGCGGAGCGTTCGACGCCGTCGTCACCACCAAAGTTGTCGTCGTTGCCCTCGCCGCCGACGCCGCTCGGCCCGACGGGGATTGAGTGAATGACGGAGGTTGTCGGCGCCGGGGTGGTCGTTGAAGGGGTAACAGGTGCCGTCGTCGTAGCGCAACGCGCGTGACTCACGGCCACGGCCGACGTCGAGCCCGTCACCGTCGATGACGTTGGCGCCGTCGACGTGGTGGGCGCCGGCGTGCTGGTGGGGACCGTGCTCGTCGACGTCGTCGACGCGGGTGCGGTCACGGTCGTTGACGTGGTGGCGCCACCGGTCGATACGACACCGATTGCCCCGGTGCCGCCCGAAAGCGAGAGGTGGATAGTGGCGGGGGTCGATCGGAACGTCAAGACGGACGAGAGTCCGACGACAGTGCCGACGAGAACAAAGGGGGCGCGACGCATCATTAGAAGGTGAACCTTTCATAGTGGATTTGTGAGACAGGAACATTGAGGGAGGTCAAGACGCCTTGGACGTAGTTCATGAACCCATCGGGGCCACACATGAACACGTCGCTCGTGCTGATCGCCGGAGCAATTGAGGTCAAGACCGTGCCGTCAAACGGTACTTCGTTTGGCAGGCCGATGACTTCGGTGTAGGACCCGGCCCGAGCGGCGACGAAGTCTCGAATCTCATCACGGTGGGCTATTTCATCCACGGCGTTTGCCCGCATGATGAAGTTGACGGCGACACCGTGGGGGAGGTCCTCGAGTAGTGAACGTAGTGGCGTTATGCCAATGCCAGCAGCGATCATGACCACTTGTTTGGTCTCGCTCTTGTGGTGAGTGAAGGCGCCGTAGGGCCCCTCGGCAAAGACGCGAGTGCCGGGTCGCAACGTCGCCACGAGACTCGACTGGTCTCCCAAGCTCTTTACCGTCAGGCGCATGTAGGGGGGACGTGGCATCGCCGAAATCGAATACGGGTGTGAGTGCGTCCACAGGCCCTTGGTCATAAAGCGCCACTGGAAGAACTGTCCGCCAGAAAGAGCCATGCGCTGCAGGTGACGGCCCTCCACCACGATGGCGAAGGTCTTGGGTGCGACTTCGGTGACGGACGTCACCTTGAGTTGCCAGCGGATGTTGCGCCAAATCGGTTGGCCGATGCGGATGATTAAGACGAGAGCGCCCACGCCGGCCCACGCCACTTCCCACGCTGCGGTGGTGAGTGGGTGACCAATGAACATCACACCAGTGCGGATCTCGTGAAAGAACACGAGGGCCAGTCCCAGATAGGTGTAGAGGTGGATGGACCACCAGGTCTCGTACTTCATCTTGCGGCGGGCCTGGCGAATCGAGGTGGCCGCGGCCATGGTCAAGAGGCCAAAGCCAATGAACGCGGCCAGCATGTCGGGGTAGTGGAAGATGAAGTTGATGGTCTGAGAAATAAGACCGGTGTTCTGCATCTGGGCGTACCCAACAATCAGCGTGATGACGTGGACGAAGAGGAGCCAGTAGGTGTAAGGCGCGATGACGCGGTGCCAGCGCACGAGGTGGTCCTGACCGAGTGACTTTTCGAGCACGGGAACGCGGGCAATAAGGACCGTCATCATCAAGAGGCCGTAGGCGCCGATCATGCCGGAAAGTCGACCGATGTACAACCACCAACCACCAGCGGCGTGAAGGCCACTCCAACTGAACGTCGTGAAGGTGATGGCGACTACGGCACCGAGACCGATGCCGGCGAGGGTCAGAGCGAGCGAGGTGAAGTGACGCGACGGCACCGTGCGAAGCGGCCGGCGCAAGGCGGCCGACTCAGGTCCCCAGTTCAGAGTCTCGGGAGTGCGGTGTCGTAGCGAAGTCATGTTCCTAAGGTAAAGCGCCAAGGTAAGAAAAGGGACAAAATATGCCGTCGTCCCTTTTAAGACTTGCAGCTTCCTTCGTTACTTTGGAGCGAATTTGCCGCCGTCAACACCTAGTTTTTCGCTCATGGCGGTGACGTGGGCGTGAAGTTCGTCGAGAAGGTCGGTATTCGCCTTCACCTGTTGCAAGAGCAAGGTGCTGTCAGCGATGAGGGTCTTAATTTCGTCGGTGTTTTGTGACGTGTGTAACGCCACTTCCGAGCTAATGGCGTCGCTTCGCTTCGCGGCGATGAGCAATGCGGCGGCTTGGACGCCGGCCATCATCGACAAGAACAGATTGAGGAGGATGTAGGGGTAGGGGTCGAAGGCTTTATGACGCAACACGTGCTGGAGAAAATAGGTATTGGTCACCGCCCACGCGATCATGACGCCAAAGAAGGAAAAGACAAATGGCCACGACCCCATCGCGTTGCGCATTCGGTCGGCGGCACGTTCACCGAGTGAAAGTTCACTTCCCGAGCGCACACCGGGGTGAAGGTGCCATTGTGCTTTCCAACGCTTTTGGTTCATAGCAACTACTGTGGCACATCCGGTGACGATACTGCGGTCTGTTCGACGCACCAGTCGTAGAGTGAGCGCTGGTCTTGGCTGGGCGATGTCGCACGGGTGCGTGGCATTTTGTACTCCCCGCGAGGCCGTCGATCGAGGAAGAACTGGCCATCGTGACGAGCCAGGGTCGGGGTGGAGACGAGCCACAGCAACGTGTCAACTCCCTCGGCCGGCGTGCGCAACCAGCGACGGAGAAAACGGTGGAAGCCGGGAAGGGACTGCGCCAGTCCAGGCGTGTCGCTCCAACCGGGATGGGTGGAGGCGAAGAGGAGGTCACGAGGGTTGTGGCGCAACGCTTGCTCGTGGGTGAGCACTACTTGGGCACGCTTGACGCGGGCGTACGCCTTGACGCCGTCAAAGTTGGCGGCCGTCATGACCATATCGGCGAGGTCGAACTTCCAGCTGTACATACCGCCCGACGACATCGTCAGGACTCGACCGGGGGCGGCCTTGACGAGGAGTGGCGTTAAGAGCGTGGTGAGGAGAAATGGTCCGGTGAGCTGTGACGCCACCGTGACTTCGAGACCTTCAGCGTTGGTGGTGAACTGTGGCGCGATAGCTCCCGCATTGTGAATGAGGGCGTGCAGGGTATCGGTGAAGGTGGCGATTTTCGTTGCGGCCTGACGCACGTCGTCGAGCGACCCTGTGTCGGCAATCACGGGAATGACTCTGGCCCCGCGGTGGCGCGAAAGAATGTCGTCGCAGACACCACGAGTCTTTGCTTCATTGCGGCCGATCACAATGACGTTGGCACCGACCACGGCCAGTGCCTCGGCGGCACAAAGCCCGAGTCCAGACGTTGCGCCGGTAATGACGACCCAGCGATCATCGAGCCTCGGCAGCGGACCCCATTGCCCCAGTCGCGAACGGACGGCGTACCCGACGCGAGAGAAACTCAGCACGACCGTTCCTTCGAGTGTGGCGTCGATTGCGCGCGTCAGTGCCTTCTTCATGAGCGATTGAGCTCGCGACGCAGTCCCTCACGCGCCTTGTTGCCAATACTGCGGAACATGAGCGCCACGATCGGGGTGGCCCAGCGGAAGGATCCTCGGGTGTCGAGCACGGCGTCATACGTGACCGCCGAACCGTTGGCGGTCGCCACGAAGGTGATTTCGTCCAACGACCGGACCTTCTCCGTTTCGGCAACCAGCACCAGACGCTTGCCAGGCTCGTAGGCGGCGATGACGTACTCGAGTGGCAGTACTGATTTGCCGAAGGCGGCCTGGAGAAGGAATCGTGATCCCAGCGCCACGGGACCATCGCCGAGACGCTCGGCGGCGACCACACCTGGGTCCCAGGTGGCGGCGTTCGAGAAGTCGGCCATGTAGTCAAAGGCGGTTGCGACATCCATGCTGGATTGGACGGTGGTGCGGTAGTGAGCCATAGATTCTCCTGAGAACAGACCCAAGGATACGGGTCTGCCCCCACGGTACTGCCGTCCGGTAGGGGGCGCACCCTTTCGTGCCTCACCGGCAACCGATGTTCTCGTGGCGGCGGGTAACGTTCCCAGTGGAGTACATCGGGCGCACGGGCGCTTCGTGGTCCGAAAGGGAAGTAGTGCGAATCGCCATAGTGGGAAGTGGTGTGGCTGGTCTTACGACGGCGCACCTCCTCAATGCCCATCACGACGTCACGTTGTTTGAGGCGGACAGTCGCCTCGGTGGACACGCCCACACCCACGAGGTCGAAAGTAACGGGGAGTTCTATCCCGTTGATACCGGCTTCATGGTCTTCAATGACCGCTGCTACCCACTCTTGACGGGCCTCTTTCGCGAGCTGGGAATCGAGTCTCGTCCGAGTGATATGAGTTTTTCGGTCGCCGATGACGTGGCGAACGTGGAGTGGCGCAGCTCGAATCTGGCAACGATCTTTGCCCAACGTCGCAACCTCGTTCGCCCTTCGTTTTGGCGCATGTTGGTTGATATTGTTCGATTCAATCGCGCCGCGACGGCGCTCCTCGCCAGCGGTACGGTATCGGACCGCACCTTGCAGTCGTTTCTGGCCGAGGGTCGGTACAGTTCGTTCTTCGTGGACCAGTACCTCATCCCGATGGGCGCGGCCATTTGGAGCGCCGACCCGACGACATTTTCAGCATTTCCCGCAAAAGCCCTCTTCCGCTTTTTGGATAATCACGGACTACTCTCGCTGGCCAATCGCCCTCAGTGGCGCACCGTGGTGGGCGGATCGGTGCAGTACGTCGACGCAATTGCCGTCGAACTCGGTGATGCCGTTCGACTGACCAGTCGCGTTACCGCAGTGACTCGCGTCGACCAGGGTATTGACGTGACCGCCGCTGGCGTGACGGCGAACTTCGATCACGTGGTCCTGGCCTGTCACTCGGACGAGGCCCTCGCCCTCCTCACCAACGCCACGCCAGCGGAGCGTGAGGTCCTGGGAGCGATTGCCTACCAAACCAACGTCGCCACACTGCACACGGATGCCTCGCTCATGCCCCGCCGCGAGCGGGCTCGTGCGAGTTGGAACTACCGACGTCTCCCGGGCGCGCGATCGGCGACGCTCACCTACGACGTTTCGCGACTCCAGGGTCACGAGTCGCCCGAAACCTTCTACGTCACGCTCAATCAAGCTGACGCCATTGATCCGTCGCTCGTCGTGGGCACGATGCACTACGCCCACCCCGTCTTCAATGAGGCCGCCATGGCCGCCCAGCGTCGTCATGGGGAGATCTCTGGGGTCGAGGGGGTCTCGTTCGCGGGCGCGTACTGGGGCTACGGCTTCCACGAAGACGGATGTCGTAGTGGCTACGTCGTGGCCAAAGCGCTCGGCGCTCCCGTCGAGATACTGGTGCCGTGAAGAGTTCGATCTATCAGGGCTGGGTCCGGCATAAGCGTTTCGCGACCGAGGCCACGGGGGGCGTTGCGCACGAATTTCGTTACGCCTCGACGATGCCCTATCTCTTTCTCGACGAGCTCGACCATATCGCCGCTCTGCACCCCCGTTTTTCGACGACCAGACCGGACGCCCTGTGGTTTCGTCGACAGGACTTCGGCGGTGACGTCTCCGTCGACCTGGCCACGTCGATCCGCAACGAGGTCGCCGCGGCCGGCTACGAACGACCGAACGGCCCGATCGCGATGCTGGCCCACGTGCGCACGTGGGGATTCCTCTTCAATCCCCTCGCCACGTTCTATGTTTTTGACGAGCACGAGGCGCTCACGCACGTCGTCCTCGAAGTGCGCTCAACCCCGTGGCTCCAGCGACACCGTTACGTGCTGGACGCAACGTCATCGTCGCATCGATTCGCCAAGGAACTTCACGTTTCACCGTTCTTGACGATGGACCACGACTACGTCTGCACCGTGCCCGCCCCGGGTGAGCACCTGGCGCTGCACCTGGGGAATCGCCGAGGGGAGGAGCGTGTCTTTGACGCCTCGCTGTCGATGCAACGGGTGGCAATGACCACGTCCAGCCTGTCGCAACTCGTGTGGCGCCGTCCCTTCGCCACGTACGGCGTAACATTTGGCATCTACCGAGAAGCGCTTCGCCTCTGGCGAAAGCGTGCCCCATTCATCACGCACCCCAACAAGCTGCGTGCCCAGGAGAAGTAACGCAGTGTCGCCTCAGATTGCCCCTCAAAGTCAGACCACGGCCCAGCGCCGGAGATCTCGCTGGGCCGAAGCCGTGTTGCGGTGGCTCCTGCGTCGACTGACGCACGGTTCGGTCACGCTGATTGACGCGACTGGTCGCCACACGTATGGTCAAGGGCTGCCCTCCTTCGAGGTAACGGTGAGTGATCAGCGCACCTACACCGCACTCGTCAAGGGTGGGTCCGTAGGCTTTGGTGAAAGTTACGCCGAGGGTTGGTGGCAGGTTGCCGACCTCACGGCCTTCATCCAGTTCGTCATTCGTAACATGGACCCGCTACTTCGATACCTCGACCGCTTCGCGCGAGCCATGGCGCCCGTGACGGCCGTGACCCGCAAGTTTCAACGAATCAACAAGCGCCGCGACAAGGAAAACATCCTCGCCCACTACGACATCAGCAATGAGTTCTACTCCCTGATGTTGGACGACACCATGATGTACTCCTGCGCCTACTTCGACTCACCGGAAGTCTCGCTGTTTGAGGCGTCGGAGGCCAAGCTCGAACGACTCCTGCGCAAATTGGACCTCACGGCGAGTGATCACCTGGTAGAAATCGGCACGGGTTGGGGCGGTCTCGCCGTGTACGCCGCCGAGCACTTTGGCTGTCGCGTGACCTCAGTGACCATCTCCGATGCCCAGTTCGCGTACGCCACTGATCTCGTGGCTCGTCGGGGCCTGTCCGATCGCGTCACCATTTTGAATCGTGACTACCGCGACCTGCGAGGGACGTTCGACAAGTTGGTGTCAGTGGAAATGATTGAAGCCATTGGGTGGCGTCAACTCGACACGTACTTTGCGACCTGTGCCTCGCTGATCAAGGACGATGGACTCATGGCGATTCAGGCCATCACCATCGAGGAGTTCAGTTACGAGCGGACGAAAAACTCCGAGGACTTCATCAAGAACATGATCTTCCCGGGGGGCTTCCTTCCGAGTCTCGAAGCCATGGTCTCGTCGTCCACGTCCGTGAGTGATCTCCGACTCATCGACGTCGAGGACATTGGTCGTCACTACGCCGAAACGCTCAGACGGTGGCGCGAGAATCTCGCCACCCACCAGGATCAGTACGACGCGATGGGCCTCGGGGCATCCTTTCAGCGGATGTGGGACATGTACCTTCGCTACTGCGAAGCGGCCTTCCTGGAGCGCCACGCGTCGGACGTGCAGTTGGTCTTCGCCAAGGCCGAGTGGCGCCCGCCACTCGGCGCGACACCGTTACATCGTCGCTAATCCAGCGTGTTGAACGCGACGGCTCGTACCGGCGCTCCGTCACTGGCCCCAAGGTTGAGCGGCAGCATCGATACGTAGGGAGTTGAAGGGGTCACCGCCACCAGGTTGGTGAAGTTCTCCCCAATAATGCCCCCAGCTTCGCTCCAGAGGTAGTGGTTCGTCAGCGTCGCGTCGCTGGGGTTATCGGGGGTGACGTCGAGAGAAAGGCAGTCGAGTGCGATGGTGCGAATGCCGCGCTCGAGGAGATAGGTGAGTGAGGTGAGCGACGGCGCGGGGTGCGCCAGGTAGTGCGCAGTGCCGTAGTGCAGCGACCAGTCGGTGCGGACCAGGACAATGCGCACGCCCGTCAGGTCGGCGGCGATGAAGCGGTCGTGCGGGATGATCTCGCGCGGACTGAGGCCCGTGGCGTCCACGACGGCCGCGCGGCCGACGAAGAAGCTGAGATCAATCTGGTCGAGCGTGGGGAGATCATTGCGAACGTGAAAGGGCGAGTCAATATGGGTGCCGGACTGCGACCCCATGTGGAGGCGCAGCACATTGACACCGTCGCGATCCGCCTCCAACGCCGTGGTGATCACCACGTCTGGGTCGCCGGGGTAGACCTGCATCGCGGTGCGCAATTCGTGGGTGCAGTTCACAATAATCACACTCCCACCTTCGCAGATAGTTGACGACCACTGCCGTTCTTCACGAATACCCGAAAAACCTCGTGTGGTGGGCTATCGTCGAACCAACATTTGTTCAAGGGGGAACTTCATGGCCAGTGCAAACGACGGTCTGAACGCAATTGAGAGTCGCCACATCGACTACGTACCGGAGAAGGAGCGCCACGGCAAAGTCTGGCGACAAGGGCCGTTCTGGTTCCTCGGCAACTTCCAGCCCTTTACCGTGTCCATTGGTCTCCTGGCTCCCGTCCTCGGGCTCAACCTCTGGTGGTCCATTGTTGCGACGGTGACCGGCGTCTTGTTCGGCACCTTGTTTATGGCCGCCCACGCCGCTCAGGGCCCCAAGCTCGGTTTGCCTCAGATGATTCAGTCGCGTGCCCAGTTCGGCTACGTCGGTGTGATCTTTCCACTGCTGGCCTCGACCTTCACCTTCGTCGCCTTCCTCGTCGTTGACACCGTCATCTTGAAGATTGGTATTAAGTCACTGTTTGGATGGAACACCAACGTGGTGGCCGTGGCCCTGATGGTTCTTACCGTCATCATCGCCATTTACGGTCACGACTGGATTCACCGCGTCTTCATTGCGTTGTTCTTTGCGTCGTTCCCGTTCTGGATCATCACCACGGTGGGCCTCTTCAGCTACCACGTCACCGTGGCCGCGTCGACGTCGAAGCTGGGCTTTAGCACGGCTGGTTTCTTCGCACTCTTCGCCTCCGCCGCGTCGTACAACATCACCTACGCGCCCTACGTCTCGGACTACACCCGCTACTTGCCGACCGCGACCAAGTCGAGTTCGCTGATTAGCTCCGTGTTCTGGGGTGGTTCGCTCTCGCCGATTTGGCTGATCCCACTGGGCTCATGGTTGGCAATCTACTTAGGTACCGCGGATGCGCTCCACGGTCTCAGCGAAGCGGGAAACCACACCATCGCGCACTGTGGCACCATCCTCGTTGTCCTGTCGACCTTGGCCCTCGTGGCCACTATGGGAATGGGGGCGTACTCCGGCATGCTGTCGGTGGTCACCGCCATTGACTCGTTCCGCCCCGTCGCGACTGGCGCCAAGGCCCGCGTCGCGGTCATCGTCGTTCTCGGGGTAATCGCCGGGTTCTTCGGTATCTTGTTCAACGTCGCCTCGTCGGCGGTCTACGACGCGCTGACCATCATGCTGTACGTGCTGGCGCCGTGGACGGCAATCAACTTGATCGACTTCTACGCCGTACGCCACGGAAAGTTCGCCATCACCGACTTCTTCAACCCCAATGGCATCTACGGCCGCTGGGGAACCAAGGGTCTGATTGCCTACTTTGTCGGCATCGCCGTTGAAGTGCCCTTCATGTACCTGGCCCCGTACTACACCAGTTGGGGCGTGAAGCAGCTCAACTACGTGGACATCTCCTGGATCATCGGACTCTTCGTGTCCGGCATCCTCTACTTCGTCATCACGCGCGGAACTGACCGGACGGCGGAGAACGCCGCGGTGGCCGCTTCGGCCGCCGCCTTGGCCCAGGGTACGGAAGTTCGATGACCGTAGACGCCGTACGAACGGCGGCCACCGCTCTGGTGGCCGCCTTCGGCGCCCACGACCGGGAGGCGTACTTCGCCTCGTTCGCACCCTCGGCGACGTTCGTGTTTCATAACGTGGACCACGTCGTGGCCAGTCGATCCGACTACGAGACTCTGTGGCGGAGCTGGGAAGCGGACGGCTTTAAGGTCCTCGCGTGCCAGTCGAGCAACGGGGTGGTCACGATGCTGAGCGCCGACAGTGCCGTCTTCACTCACACCGTGCGCACCACTGTGGCTGACGTGGCCGGGCCACTGGTGCTCGGTGAGCGAGAGACCATCGTCTTTCAATTGCTCGATGGTCGCTGGCTCGGGGTGCACGAGCACCTGAGCATTGATCCAACCTTTAGTGTCTAAAACAGGCTCGCTAAGGGGAAACTATGTCGTTCAATGAAGTGCCACGCATTGTGGAAAATGGCCGAATCGGTCAAGTCGACGCCACGAAAATTCCCCGCTACGCCGGTTTGGGGACCTTCGCGCGGTTGCCCGAAATTGACGACGTCAGCGACGTCGACATCGCCCTGCTGGGCATCCCCTTCGACACTGGCGTCAGCTACCGACCCGGCGCTCGCTTCGGTCCCGGTCACGTCCGACAGTCCTCACGGCTGCTGCGACCCTATAACCCGGCCGTTGACGTGTCGCCCTTCGCCCGCCACCAAGTTGCCGACGCGGGTGACCTTGGCGTCAACCCCTTTGACTTAGAGGAAGCTATTCGAGATATCGAACACGGCTCACGAGCGTTGCACGAACGGGCCAAGCGCATCATTTCGATCGGTGGCGACCACACCATCGCGCTGCCACTGCTGCGCACCATGGCGGCGAAACACGGTCCGATTTCGGTCATTCACTTCGACGCCCACCTCGACACCTGGGACACCTACTTCGGTGCGGCCTACACCCACGGCACGCCGTTTCGCCGAGCCTCGGAAGAGGGCCTCATTGACCGCGACGGCTCGATGCACGTTGGTGTTCGTGGCCCGCTGTACTCGAAGAAGGATCTTTCTGACGATGCCGACCTCGGCTTTGACATCTTCTCGGCCACCGAGTTTGACTACCTGGGCTTTGCGGGCGCCATTGAGCGAATCGCGGCGCGAGTGGAGAATCGACCGGTGTACGTCTCAATTGACATTGACGTGCTCGATCCGGCGCACGCGCCCGGCACGGGTACCCCCGAAGCGGGGGGCATCACGAGTCGTGAACTCCTCGGCATTATTCGCTCGTTCAAGAATCTGAATCTGGTGGGTGCCGATGTGGTCGAGGTGGCGCCGGCGTACGACCACGCCGAAATCACTGGCATCGCGGCCGCCCACGTTATCTACGAGTTGCTCAGCGCCATGTAATTGTTCGGTCGTTGTGCCCGTCGGGCACGAATGACCAGTAATCTACAGTGACATGACCGTGCGATTCGAACTCTCTTTTCGACGTCCGACCGGTGGCCAGTGGTGGCGCGTGGGCGGGGGCATCGCACTCCTCATCGCGACGGCGGTCGGCAGCACCGCAGTCGCGGCGTCGACCTCCAAAGGCCCCCTCACGCCATCAACCCACTTCTTTGTCCCCCAGCCCGCCAGCGCAGCGCTGGCGCAGGTGCAGCAACTGACCCAGGCCGGCTCATCAACGTCAGCGAATGCGGTGCTGCGTATGCTGCAGGTCCCCCAAGCCGTCTGGTTCACCGGGAGTAGTAATGGTGCGCCGGATTCGCCAGCGTCAATTCAGTACCAGGTGAGCACGACCATCGCCGATGCGTCCAGTCTTGGCCAAATTCCTATTCTCGTGGCTTTCAATATTCCGGGCAACGAGTGCTCCACGACCTCGCTCGGTGGGGCCACGACTACGGGGGCCTTCCAAACGTGGATTAACGCCTTCGCCCAGGGACTCGGTCAGTCCAAGGCGCTGGTGTTACTGAATCCCGACTCACTCGCCATGCTGCCCTCGTCGTGTTACAACTACAACAACGGTTCAAACCCGAACTTTCCCTACACGGACCAAGAACGGATTCAAGAGACGCAGTACGCAGTCAATGCGTTGTCGTCGGACCCCAACGCCTACGTGTACCTCGACGGTGGCAATCCGGCGTGGCAGAGCGTCAACGTCATGGCGGCTCGCCTGACCCAGGCCAACGTCTCCCAGACCCGCGGTTTCTTCTTGAATGTGTCGAACCATCAGTACACCGCGAACAACGTCGCCTACGGGAACTGGCTCTCCTCGTGCATCTACTACGCCACGAACCTCGCGCCGGGCAACTTCAACAACTGCCCGAGTCAGTTCAACGCACCCGAGGCGAAGAACACCTACAACCAATTGAGCCCCTACGGCGCGTGGAGTGGCACCGCGAAGAATCCCTTCTACAACATTCTTCGAATGAACTTGGCGTACGCGGCGCTCCTTGGTGGCGCGTCACCGAAGGCCCACTTCGTGATCGACACCAGTCGTAACGGGGCGGGTGAAAATCCAATGACCACCTACGCGGCGGCGCCGTATAACCAACCGGCCATTGTGAGCTCGACCTACACGGCGGCGAACGGCACGCGCGTCACGACTCACCAGGCGTCGGGCGTCATTGCGACGCTGCAGCAGGGGTACGAATGCAACCAGCCGGCTTCGTGGGTGGGTCCGTTGCCCAGCGCGAACACGCGCACCATCTCTCCGTTGCTCGACGCCTACCTGTGGGTCAAGAACCCTGGTTCATCCGACGAACAGTGCGGGGTGCAAGAGGCGAATCGCGCCTGGAGTTACGCCAAGTACAACCCGAAGAGTTGGCCGGCGAACGTGGTCACCATGGGGAATTTTGATCCACTGTGGGGAACCGTCGACCCGCCCGCCGGCGCGTGGTTCCCGGCCGCCGCCTTGATGTACGCGCTGTCAATGCACCACGCTTAGCGGCGAAAGCGGAGCGAGCTCGCGAAGACCGCTGCGGTGACGGCGGCAATGCCCGCGAGACACCACGGAACGGCTCGAACGCTGGTGACGGACACGATGGCGCTGATGACACTCGGGCCAATGATGCCTCCCACCATGGTGGCAATGATCAAGATGGCGATGCCCCGTGGATCAGTGCCGACGAACGTCTGGTACCAGATGATGCCGAAGACGTAAATATTGGCCAAGGCGAGTCCGAGTAGTGGGTAAGCGACCAACGCCAAGGTCGCCTGGAGGGCCATCACGCTCAAGAGTATGGCCAGGGCGAGCCCCCCAAGAACGAGTTGCGCCGCACTGAAGTAGCGATGGAGCCACCCTCCGAGCAACCGTCCGGCCGTGAAGCCAATCCAAAAGCCGGCCGTCACGAGTGAGCCCACGCTCTGGCTGTAGCCAAGGGCGTGAATGTGTGACGCGAGCCAACCCGACGTCGCTATTTCAAGGGCCACGTACAGCATCATGCCGCTGATGAAGGTCAGCAGAATGGGGCGATTCGCCCGTCGAGTGTCCCTGTCGAAGGTCTCGTCATCGAGGTGGATTGGTGGCGCACTCATGCCGCGGAGTAAGCCCGACAGGGCCAACGTGGTCACCCCGAGAAGGGCGAACAGGAGCGGGAAGTTGTGCGGGCGAAGCACCACGATGAGGAGTGGTCCGATGATGGAGCCAATTCCCCAAAACGCGTTGGCGAACGAGAGGCGGTGGGCCCGTCCGACCTCGGGGGTGCGGGCGAGCACCGTGTTGAGGGTGAAGTCGAGCACACCAAACCCGAATCCCATCAACGCGGAGGCGACGAGGAACAGAGCCCACTGGTGAGCCGACGCGGCGACCGACACCCCGACGCCCCCAACGGTCATGGTGAGCAGTCCACTTACGGCGGCGATGCGACCCTCGTAATGGTGGACGAGGTACCAACCCAGCAGCATGCCAACGAAGCCACCAACGAAATAGACGCTCAAACTGGTACCGGCCACGGGCAACGTGGTGCTGAAGCGAGTGGCGATGGCGCTGAGGAGGGGGCCAAAGAGTGCGGCGGTGCCACCGATGGTGATGAAGACGGCGCAGAGGGCGCGGAAGGCGAAGGGGGTGAGATTACTCTCGACCGACGAGGGTGTTTGGGTCATGCTCCATCCTTCCACGGCTGACCAGAGAACCGTGTCGCCCAGCACTAGCGTGGAGCCCTGTGACGCACCACCCCGCCCGTTCGGTGACCCGCGGGCTGGGCGCCGCCGTGCTCGGGAGTTGCATGACGGGATTCGGGGGCGTCTTCGCCACCTTGACCTACGGCATGTCGGGCCTCGTTCTGACGTGTTGGCGTTTATGGTTCGGCGCCGGATTTCTGCTGATCGTGCTCGCCGCTTCGGGGCGTCGACTGCACGGGGCGATCATCCGAGCCTCGCTCCTGCCCGCCGCGTTCTTGGCGGCCGACTTCTACCTCTTCTTTTGTGCCCTCAAACTCACGAGTGTCGTTGACGCCACCGTGCTGGGGGCGATTCAGCCCGCGCTCGTGATGGTGGCCGCTCGACGCATGTTCAATGAACGACTGCGCCCGCGCGATGTTGGTTGGATCCTCGTGGCGGTGGCGGGCGTGACGGTGGCGGTACTTGGTCCAGGGGCCAAAGGACCGAACGCCCTCGAGGGAGACCTCTTCGCGGTCGGCGCCATGCTGATGTGGACGGGGTACTGGCTCACGGGCAAGCGCACCCGCGAGACCCACGACGCACTCGAATTCACCACGTGCGCCCTCGTGTTGTCGGGCATCTTCATGATCCCCGTGTGGCTCCTATCGGGAGAAAACATCCTCCACTCGCACGCGTCCGATTGGCGATGGATTGCGCTCTTGGCGATTATTCCGTCAACCGGCCACATCATTTTGAACTACGCCCAACGCTACGTCGCCGCCTCGATTTCGGCCGCGATTGGCTGCCTCAATCCACTGGTGGCCTCGGTGGCCGCGGTGCCAATTCTGCATCAGCCACTCAGCCCGATTCAGTTGGTGGGCGTCGGCGTTGGCGTGGGGGCCGTGGTGATGACTACCACCCAACAGCGTGACTCACTCGAGGGTGATTTCCCGCCGCAGACTTGAGCGCTCACTAGGATGACCAACAGTCAAAGGGGGCAGTGATGAGTGACGTACGTATCAATCAAACGGGATTAGCGGCCGCGCAGGAGAAGCGTTTCATAAAGTCGCTGCGTCGAATGGACATTGTTTTGTTCATTGTGGCGGCCGTCATCTCCATGGACACCATTGGTTCCATGGCCTCGGGTGGACTGGGATCGGTGAGTTGGGGCGTCATCCTCGTCGTCATTTTCATGGTTCCCTACGCCATGCTCTTCGCCGAGACGGGCGCAACCTTTCCCGAAGAGGGAGGTCCCTACCAATGGACCAAGTTCGCCTTCGGTCGGCTTCTCGGGGGCGTGACCTCCGTCATGTACTGGGTCACCACGCCCATCTGGCTCGGGGGCTCCCTGGCCTTTATTGCCTCGGGTACCTTCTCGACCTTCGTCGTACACATTCCCTCGGGCAGCGTCGCGGACTGGGCCTTCAAACTTGGCTACGTCTGGGTGGCCGTGCTCCTCGCGGTGATGTCGCTCAAGACCGGCAAGATCTACGTCAATATCGGCGCTTGGGCCAAGATGGCCGTTCTTGGCCTCCTCGTCGTGACCACCGCCGTCTACGGTCTCCTCCACGGCTTCGCCACTCAGCACTGGGCGCTCCTTCGTCCCAGTTTCGCCAACTTCCTCTACGCCGCGCCGGTAATGCTCTTCTCCTACGTCGGCTTTGAAGCACCGAACTCGGCCTCCGAGGAAATGTTTGACGCCGCGAACGACACCGGCCCCGCGATTCGCAGCGGCACCATCATCACCGCGCTGGGCTACCTGCTTCCCGTGTTGGCCATCGTCCTGGTCTTGCCGGCCAGTCAGACGAGTGGTCTCTCGGGGTACATGAGTGCACTCTCCCTGGTCTTCCACGGGGTGTACGGACCGCTCAGCGGCGTGATGATCAAGATCGCCGCCATCCTCTTCGTCATTTCGGTTATCAATCTGGGATCGTCGTGGATGATCTCTACTGACCGCACGCAGGCCATGGCCGCCGCCGACGGAACATACTTCAACGGCTACTTCGGTGTGTTCAATGAACGCTTCGGGACCCCTCTGCGTGTGAATATCACGTCGGGAATCATCGGCTCACTCTTCACGGTCGCCGCCATGCTGATTGTGAATGGATCGGCGGCCTCGATTTTTGGTGTTGTCCTCAACACCGCCGTGTCCACGCTGTTGTTCTCCTATCTCGTGATTGTGCCGGCCATTATGGTGCTTCGCGCCAAGTTCCCCGACCGCCCCCGCCCCTACTCCGTGCCCGGCGGCACGGTTGGCTTCTACGTGTTGTCGAGCGTGGTCCTGGCGTTCTTGATTGTTGGGGCTGTCTCGACCATCGCCCCGAGCGTGCTCTACCGCATCTTTGGTGCGTCGTATTCCTTCCAAGACAGCTGGGGCGTCTCGGGCCTCCGCTTTGAACTCTTCACCGTGGGAACCCTGGTGTGCGTCGTCATTATTGGTCTCGTCGGTTACGCCATGGCCGGCACGGTGCGCCGCGACCTACGACCAATTGTCGAAGCGTCAGTCGGGCAGCTCGACTAGCTGCAAGGCGCCGTCGCGCCAGGCCACGGCGAAGGTGCCGTCGGTCACGGCGTCAATCATCGCGGTGATGACCTCATTGCGCCAACCACGATCTAACTTGCTCGGACGACCGGCGAGGCGAGCAAGAATGTCATTCTTCGAGGCGAGAAATGACGGTTCGAGTGACATCGTCGTTGCCGTCTGCCAGACGAGCGCCTGCAGCACGGAGACCAGGGCCCGAAGGTCGTCACCTCGTTCGTCACCGGGTAGCTCGAGGGCGGGGCCGCGGCCGGCCTCGGCGTCGAGGATCGCCTGCAGAAACTGACCGACGAAGGATTCGTCGACGCGGCGCCCGAGCATGCGGCCGACCGCTTGGGTGCTGCGCGGTCGAGACGACCCCATGGCAATCAGGGTTTCGTCAGACACGAGGTACCGGCGGGTGATGTTGAGCATTTCAGCCAACTCTTCACGAACCGCCGCAAGGTACTGCACCACCAGCAGGTCATCACGAGGAATCTGCTCACGATTGTGCAGGTTCCACCACGATTGCTGCGGATTCGTTTCACGGGCCGTGGTGGCGAGCACGGCGTCACACTCTTCATCGAAGGCCGTCACCCGACCGAGTGCCGTGAGGTCACTGAAGAGTTCGTCGGCAATATCGAACAAGTGGGCGACGTCATTTACAGCGTAGATTTCGGCGGCCGCACTCAGCGGCCGGACGGTCCAGTCACTCGTCTGTTCCGTTTTGTCGAGCGTCAAGCTCAGTAATTCGGAGGCGAGGAATGCGAGTGACGTGCCCCGTAGTCCCACGAGTTGTGCGGCGACCTGCGTGTCGAAGAGGCGACGGGGCCGAACGCCCATTGTTTGGTCGAGCACCGTGAGGTCGTTTATCGAGGCGTGGGCAATGGCCGTAGCGTCAGAGTTGAACAACGGTTCGAGAAGGCGAACGTCGACGCTGAAGGGATCGATCAACATAATGAACGACGGCCAGGCGATCTGCACCAGAGCCAGGCGGGCGTAATACGTGCGTCGATTATCGAACTCAGTATCGAAGGCGTAGCGCTCTTCGTCCGCGTAGAGGGCCAGCAACTCGACCAGACGTTCGTTGGTCGTGACTAATTCGTAGGGCATCTCGCGTTCGCTCATGCCTCTATTCTTCTCGCTCGATGCCTACTTTTTTGGGCACTCGTGGTTGAATCGCTTACCCGACAAAGCTCACGAAGTTCGACTGCGCAAGGTCGTCACCTGCACGGTAGCGGTACGCCATGAGGGGGTGACCCTCGCGGGCGGCGCTGTAGTCAACGCAGA
>CAIKBU010000108.1 GCA_903825765.1 uncultured Actinomycetes bacterium
TGATGCGTCGTGCGCCGAGGTCAACGCGGGTGACGAATCGCTTTTCACCGTGACGATCGGGCAAGACGCCCTTGCGCTGACCGACGGTCATGAGTTCGGCGGCCGACGTTGTCCCGATAACTGCACCAGACGTCACGTCAACCAGTTCGGCGCTCGTGAGATCAATGCGAGAGCGAAGAAAGGCTTCACGACCCTTGGAGGCTTCGATAAAGCACACGTCTTGAGAATCGGGCTTGTCCCAGGTTCGCAGGCCAACCCGTTCCGCGTGCACCCGAACGGCGGCCTTGTTCAAATGACCAATCGGCAACAGGAGCATGTCGAGTTGTTCCCCAGTGAGGTACCCCAGCACGTAGGACTGATCCTTCTCGGGATCAGCGCCACGAACGAGCCGTGGCCCCGCCGGACTCGAGGCGAGTTGGGCGTGGTGGCCCGTGGCCACCGCATCGAAACCCAGTCGCTTGGCGCGTTCGAACAGCAGGTCGAACTTGATGTGGCGATTGCACTCGATACAGGGATTCGGATTGAGGCCAGCGGCGTAGCCCTCGACGAACGGGGCGACCACGTGGCGGTCGAACTCGTCGGTGTAGTTGAAGACGTGGTGGTCGATTCCGAGCACCTGCGCGACCCGCCGGGCGTCGTCGACGTCAGAGACGCTGCAGCAACCCGAGTCCGACGCCCCACCCCATAGTTTGAGCGTCGCTCCCACCACGTCGTGTCCCTGCTCGCGCAAGAGTGCCGCGGCCACGGACGAATCCACGCCACCACTCATCGCTACCAGCACCTTCATGCTTCTAGTCTGCCAGTTCCCCCGTGGCGCTCACACCACGCAGTCGCTGGTGCGCGGCGGTGATGATTGCGATAGCGGCTTCAACGTCCGCCCGAGTGGTTTCAGCGCCCATGGAGAGTCGCAGTGACCCACGAGCCCGTTCGGGGGCGATACCCATGGCGGCGAGCACGTGTGACGACACCACGGCACCGCTCGAGCACGAGGCCGCCGCCGAGGCGTAGAGACCAGCTTGGTCGAGGAGGAAGAGGAGTTCATCACTGGCGATACCGCGAAAGGTGAGGTGGACTGTGCCCGGTGTTCGTCGCGCCGACGCTGCCGTGACCTCGCACCCATCAAGCTGACTGAGGGCCTGCGCCAGTTCATCGCGAAACCCGATGACGCGAGCATTCACGGCTGTTCTCTCACTCGCCGCGAGCGAGAGCGCGGTCGCGAGGCCGACGCACGCGGCCACGTCGACGGTGCCACCACGACGTCCCTTTTCTTGACCACCCCCGGGTGCCAGTGCATCGACGGCAACGTTGGACCGCAAAATGAGGGCACCCGCATTTACAGGTCCGCCAATCTTGTGCCCGCAGAGTGACAGCATGTCGATGTCGGGAGCGAGGGTGGCGAGGTCAGTCCACAGTGCCGCCGCTACCACGTCCGAATGAGAGAGGACGCCGGCGGCCTTCGTCATCGTGGCAATGGCGTCTATCGGCGCCAGTACGCCCGTCTCGTTATTGGCCGCCATGATCGTCACCAGTGCCACGTGGTCGGAGCGAAGTGCCCGGGCCACGTCGTCGAGGTCGACAATGCCGTCGCCGTCCACGGCGACGGCGTCAGCGGTCGTGTCAGGTAGTTGCGCGGTGAGCATTGTCACCGTGTCGAGCACGGCGTGGTGCTCGGTCGGGGCGTGCACCACTACCGCACGACCGTGGTTGCGTTGGTACGCCCGCACCGCACCGGCGACGCCCAAGGTGCAGGCCTCGGTACCGCCCGCGGTAAAGACGACGTTGCCGGGCGCAGTACCCGTGAGCTGGGCCACGATGTCGCGGGCGTCTTCCACGGCCTTTCGGGCGACGCGGGCCGCTCGATGAGATCCGGAGGGATTCCCCACGACCCCGTGCATCCACGGCGCCATGGCGTCGGCTACTTCGTCACGACGAGGTGCCGAGGCAGCGTGATCGAAGTAGTACTCGCTCACGCAATAAAGAAGGACTTGACGTTGGTGAACTCACGCACACCCGCCACGCCCAATTCGCGACCGTAGCCCGAACCCTTCACGCCACCAAAGGGCAGTTCGTTCATCGAGGCCACCACGGCATTCGCGAACACAATCCCGACGTCGAGACCGGCAATCGCTCGTTCGATCTCCTCTTCGTCCGTCGCCCAGACGGTACCGGAGAGGCCCCACGGCGTGTCGTTGGCGATGCGAATGGCGTCGTCGAGGTCTTCGGCCACATGGATAACGGCCACGGGACCAAAGAGCTCCTCGCAGCCAGCTGGCGAATCGGCGGGCACATCGGTCAACACCGTGGGTGCGAAGTAATAGCCCGGTCCGTCGAGGGGCGCCCCGCCGGTCAACACGGTCGCACCAGCGGCGATGGAGTCAGCCACCTGAGCGGAGAGCGTTTCGAACTGGGCCTTATTCGCCAACGGTCCGAGAATCGTCGCGGGGCTCATGGGGTCACCCACCGTCGCGGCAGCCATTGCTTCAGCGAAGCGTCGTGAGAACTCTTCGGCGATGTCCTTCACCACAATGAACCGCTTGGCGCAAATGCAGGCCTGACCATTGTTCTGCAGGCGGGCCGTTACCGCGAGGGGAATGGTGTGGTCGAGGTCGGCTGACGCCGCCACCACGAAGGGGTCCGAACCGCCGAGCTCCAGCACGCACTTCTTCAGGTGCTGACCGGCGATCGACGCCACTGAACGACCGGCGCGGTCACCACCGGTAACGGTGCACGCGGCGATGCGAGGGTCGGCGATCAGTCGCTCAACGCGGGCTGACTCGACGAACAGATTGGTGAAGATCCCCTTCGGAAATCCGGCTCGGGTGAAGAGACTCTCCACGTACGCCGCCGAACCGGGGACGTTCGACGAGTGCTTGAGCACAATCACATTGCCGGCCATGATGTTCGGCACGGCCACTCGGATGATCTGCCACATCGGGAAGTTCCAGGGCATCACGGCCAAGAGCGCGCCCAGTGGGTCGTAGCGGAAACCCGACTTTGATGCCTTAGTCGTCACGTACTCGGTCGCCAGCATGCTCTCGGCGTGCTCGGCGTAGTAGCGCATCGTGAGCGCGCACTTCGATGCCTCACCCTTGGCGGCGGCGAACGTCTTGCCCATCTCGTTCGTCATCAACTCCGCGGCCGCGGGAATCTCACTCTCGAGCAGTTCCGCGACCCGGTTCATCAAGAGACGGCGGTCGGCGTGGGACGTTTTCTTCCACTCCTCAAAGGCGGCGGCCGACGTGGCGAGCGCGACGTCGACGAAGGCCTCATCGTGCGTCGGATACTCGGCGAGTACGGCTTCGGTGGCGGGATTAATGGCGGTGAAGGTCATGGGGCTATTCTGCCACCTGCGGAGCGCTTCGTGCCCTCCCAGGACCCATATCGGCCCACCACAGCGGGCGAAATAATGTCAGGGCGAGCAGGAGCAACCCGAAGCACGCGCCGGCGAGCACACTGACGATTGGCACACCGTAGCGATGCGCGAGGGCTGACTGGGCGAGCGCGCCAATGGGGTAAAAGACCGATAGCGAGAGCACGTAGATGGACAGAACGCGCGAGCGTTCTTTTTCAGGCGCGTGCACTTGCACCGAGGTGTTGAGCCCCGTCATGCACCCAACGTAGGCCGCCCCGAGGGCGAACAGGGCCAGTGCCGACAACCACAGGTTCGGGGCGTAGGCGTAAAGGGCCTCAAAGAGTGCCGACGACCAGAGGGATCCTTTTAGCACCGCCAGTCTCGACGTACGCCGCGCCACGGAAGGCAGCGTGAGGGCGCCAATGACGGCACCGACGCCCTGGGCGGTCACTAACCACGAGACACCGGTCTTGCCAGTGTGCAGTACGTCAATGGCCATCGCGGGTACCAAGGTAATGAATGGGCTAATGACGAGACCGACCAGACCAACGAGGGCAATCGCGTTGCGGGCCCCGGGGGCGCGCATCATCGCCCGCAGACCAAGCACGGAATCGGCAACGGGGGTAAATCGAGACGGCGTGATGTGTCGCGGTTTCGAGTGCACGAAGGAAAATGTCACGACCACGACGACGAAAGAAAGGGCGTTGACAATAAAGCACCAGCCGGGGCTGCCAACGGCGAGCAACGTCGCGGCCAAGACTGGCCCGATGATGCGGCCCAGATTGAACTGGGCCGACGAGAGCGATACCGCCGACAGCACCTCGTCAGGGAGAACGAGGTCGCGCATGAGTGACTGCCACGCCGCCCACGAGGCCGACCCACAAAGCCCCTCGGCAATTGCGAGAAAACAGGCGAGGAGGGGTGAAAGATGGTGCGTCAGTTCGGCAATGGCCAGTGCGAAGGCCGCAAGGGCCTGGAGAACGTTGTTGATTTGAATCCAGCGCTCACGGTCCATTCGGTCAGCCATGACGCCGCCGAGGGGCGAGCCAATGATCGCTGGCAGCCACGCCGCAACGGTGAGGAGACCGAGCCACACCGCGTTGTGCGTCGTCAACGTAAGGTACACACCGAGTGCGACGCTCTGCATCCACGTTCCCGTGGAGGAGACAAAATTAGCGAGAACCGCTAAGCGAAAGCTCCGGTGACGAAGCGGAGCGAATGATGCAGAAGCCACCGGTTCAGGCTACCGGTGCCGACCACTGCGGCAAGCGGTTAGCGCTTGCGCTTCAGAGCGACAATCCACACTGACAGCAGTGTCAGCAACGCTCCAATAACACCGATCGTGCGACCGGCACCACGACGAGAAGGTGAGGTACCCATAAGTAGGAATGGTATCTCGGGTGAGTGGAGGGGGGGTTCCACCCACCCGAGATGCCGAACTTACGCCTGGTTCGTGGCTTCGATTTCGAAGACGAGGTCAATCTTGTGCGACACAACGGCCGTGCCATTTTCGAGGGTGTTCTCGAAGTTCACGCCAAAGTCACGACGGTCGATTGAGGCCTTAGCCTCAAAGCCAATGGCAGTCACGCCGGGGAGGTAGTGGTCGATAGAACCAGTGAATTCAACGTCAAAGTCAACCGACTTGGTCACGCCGCGAATGGTGAGGTCAGCGGTCAAGACGTACTCGTTGTCGCCCTTAGGGGTGAAGGCCGTTGACACGAGGGTCAACGTGGGGTGGTTCTCGAGGTCGAAGAAGTCGCTCGACTTCAGGTGTCCATCGCGCTGTTCGTTGTTCGTGGAGACACTGGCGGCCTGAACGGTCGCGGTGACCGACGACGTTTCAGTGGTGTCGCCAATAGTGATCACACCGGCGAACTCGGAGAACAAACCGCGGACCTTCGAGACCACGAGGTGGCGAACGACGAAGCCGATGTTGCTGTGGACGGTGTCGACGGTGTACACGCCGGCGGAGGGGAAGTTACTCATAGTTATTCCTTACGAAGAGCACGGGATTGTGCACCTGTCATAGTAGTTGCGTTTGCAACTACTTGTCAAACAACTATTTAGATTACAACTATGTGCTACTCTTGACACATGGAGTTAACGTCCACTGTCTGTCCCACGACTGACGAACGAGTCCAGCTCTTCGCCCTCTTGCTCGAGACCAACGCTCGCTTGTCGCGTTCGTTCGCCTCGGTGCTTGACGCGGAATGTGGATTGGCACTCGCGTGGTTCGACGTGCTCATGCAACTACGCCGGGCCACGACCCATCGCCTCAAGATGAGCGAAATCGCCGACGCCATCGTCCTCTCGACCGGTGGTACGACACGTTTGGTTGACCGACTCGTCGAGGCCGGCTACGTGGAGCGCCAGGACTGCCCCACTGATCGTCGAGCCATCTATATCACCATGACGCCACTCGGCGACCAGAAGCTCAA
>CAIKBU010000109.1 GCA_903825765.1 uncultured Actinomycetes bacterium
CACCTGTCGTAGTCAACTCGTCGTTGGTCGGGGCAGTGCCAGTCTCGGTGTTGGTGTTGACCAACGTGAAGCTGACGTTACCGCTCGCGTCAGTGGTTCCCGACAGCGATCCACCAGGCGCATTGCCATTGTTCACATTTAGCGCGGCATTCGACCACGAGGTGCCCTGCGACCCAGAGTATGCCTGGTTGTCGTAGAGCGTCACAGCCGTGTTGGCCAAAGGTGCACCGTTGAAGCTGACGTGCCACTTCTCAACCACAGTGGCGCCCTCTGCGAGGTAGCTCTGGGTCCAGCTGTCACCAGCGAGGAACCACTGGTTGATGAACTCCCCAGCACCGGCGGCCGAGTCGTCCAAGGTCGATCCGGTGATACCGGTGACCGAGGTCAACGAGGCCACAACGGGGCACGAGACCGTGGGAGTAGTCACCGAGGCACATGGGTTGGCAGGTGCGGTCACGCCAGGAATCACGATCAGGTCAACTTCGTCCGTCTGCTGAACAATGTTGGCAGTGTTGCCGTCACTGAAGTCATCCGAACCAACCTGCAGCGTGGTGCGAGTCCAAGGGTAAGCACCCTCTTGGCTGGCAGCGACGACTGGGTCGTTCAAGACTGCGGGGTTGTAACCCGACACCGAGTTGGTGTTGTGCAACGTGAAGGTCACGTTACCCGACCCGTCCGTAGTGCCAGCAATCGTCGCACCGCTACCGGAGACTCCACTATCGCTCCACGTCGTACCAGCTGAACCCGAGTAGTTCTGGTTGACAATCAAGCTAACGGCGGTGTTCTTCAGAACCTGACCATACGAGCCAGTCACGTGCCAAGTCTCAGTAATCTTCGAACCAGCGACGAGGTAGTTGAGGAACCAGTGGTCGTTCGGGTTGTAGTACTGGTTGATGAACGCGATGTCACCAGCAGCCGTGTTGTCCAACTGAGCACCGTTCGTGCCAGTCACCGACGTCAGCGTTGCCACATCGGGGTTGGTGTTGGTCGGTGCTTCAACAGCACCGAACTGGAAGACAACGGCGCTCGACGATGTCGCTGCGTAGGTTGAGTCAGCAGCCTTCGTTGCCACGACGGAGCAGGTTCCTGCGTTGCCGCTCGAGTAGCTAAGCACTCCAGCAGTCAAGGTGCAGTTCGCACCGGTCACGGCGAGCGTAACAGCACCCGTACCGGAACCACCGGAAGTGGTGACGGTGTACGTGGCGGTGGCGAGACCACTCACCGTGGTGTTCGTGATCGACAACGGAGCCTGGGCAGTCTTGCCTGAGGCCGGAATGGTGATCAAGTCGACCAAGTCAGTCGTCTGGGTGACCGAAGGGGTGGGCGAGTAAGCAAGGTTCTCGGTGAAGAGAGCGTCCACGGAAGTAACGCTCGGGCGACCATTAACCACGAGGAAACGGTTCCATGGGTAGAGACCCGATTTTTCGTTCGCAGTTGCTCCGTCACCCGTCGTCGTGTCATTTGGCTTGAGGACAGTCGAAGCAAACGTGTTCGTGTTGTGCAAGGTGAAGGACACCAGACCCGAGCTGTTCGTCGTGCCCGTCAAGACACCGTCCGTGCAGCCTGCACCACAGTTAAGTGCATTCAGGCCAGTCTCCGAGAAGGTCTGCGTACCTGGGGCACCACTGTAGGCAAGTCCGTCAACCAACGTCACCGGTGCCGACTTCTGAACTGTGCCCTTCGTGTCGGTAACCAAGAAGACCAGCGTGGTGGCTGAGCCTGCATTGATGTAGCTCTGGTACCAGTGGTCGGCAGGTGCGAAGTAAGCGTCGATGAACTGCGTGTCACCAGCGGTGGTGTTGTTAATCGTCGTGATCGACGACTTCGTCGTGCCCGCCTGCACGAGGGTAATGACGTTGGCCAATGGCTGGAAGATGAACTTCGCAGCGGCACTGCTCTGGGCGCCGTAGACACCCGAAGCGGCCTTCTGGGCAACCACTGAGCAGACAGCGGCGTGAGTAGCAGTCAAACTACCGGCTGACGTAACGGCACAGCTGCCGGCGGTACCGGTAACGGTGGTTGCGGTGAACGTTGTCTTTCCGGTACCAGAGCCACCTGAAGTCGTAACAGTCACCTTCGTGCCAACCGACGTCAAGATGCCGTCCTGGATGGGCTGGTAGCTAGAGTCAACCGCAGTCGAACCCTTCGCACCAGTGTTGGTGATCGCGAGTGCGATCTGGTTGGTGTAGCTGAAGGTGAAGGTGACGGGGGCCGAGGTTGCCACGGCGTACGTCGTGTCTTTGGCCTTGGTGACGGTCACGGCGCACGTACCAGGTGCCTTCGAGGAGACTTTGCCGTCCGTCAGGCCACAGTTATGGCTATGCCCCGTGGCGAGAGCGTACGTGAGGGAACCAGTGCCTGAACCGCCACTTGTCGTCAAGGTGATTGGCGTGTTGACAATCCCCGTGGATGGGCTCGCGTTCGAAATAGTGAGGGTGGCCTGTGAAGCGGCCGCGAAGGTAAAGGTCGCCTTACCTGTTGCAACCTTGTAGGCCGAAGTGGCCGCCTTCGTCACAGTGACGGTGCACTTGCCAGCAACGGAGTCCGTCAAGACACCTGTTGTGGCGTTAATGGAGCAACCAGTGCCGGCAACGGCAAATGACACGGCACCCGTGCCAGATCCACCGGCTTCGGTAACGGTCACGCTCTGCAGCGCCGTTGAAGTAAGTGAACTATTGCTCACTGACAACGTGGCCTGGCTTGCCGGGCTTGTCGTGGTGGCACTCGCCGTAGCGGTGATGCCAATTCCAGCAAAAAGCGCCGCGCTCAATGAGAGCGTGGCGAACTTTTTGAAATGACTTCTAATCATTAAATTCCCCCCCCTTGGAGATGTCGTACAGCTGTTCAATGGTCTAGCACATTTAAGGAACACCTGACAAAAAATTAGTGATGCATTCCATCAATTTGTACCGACCGTGAGAATACGTTTGTCCTACTCACTGGTAGCGAGTCGCTCTTCGGTGTCCGAACACTCCTTCCTCCGGCAACCACCAAGCCATCGTTCCGTCACGACTGGGGCTTCTTCGAGTGTGGACACTAGAATTTTTCTCCCGTTGGGCAAACTGACTGCTAGACCTATACACGTTGTTGTACTCGAAACAATAAGGAAAACGTGCACATTCTCCCCCGTCTCGTTCTTGCCGCGACCTGTATTGCGTCAGCCATCGGTGTTGTGTCCACGTCCGCTGGTGCGGCCGTGCCGACCTACGCTTCGCCCGATAAGGCAGTGCTGACGTCAATCAGTGGTATCAATGGCTCGTCACTCGATGACACCGCGAGTGCAACGGGCTGGATTAACACCTACTACTCACCCACCGACCGAGTGCTCTACAACTACGTCGACGCGGGAAGTTCGGTCACCTTGACATGGCTTGTGACTGGCCCCACCGGCAGTCCACTCGCCAACCGCGCGGTCACCCTCGGTGACAACCTCTCGTACTCCAACTCGTCGGGCACCACCTGGAACGTGGCTGGCCTCAATAACAACCCCAATACCGATGCGTCACCCAATAGCTACCTGGGTGGCACGATGGCGGGCACCACGAATGCCAACGGTATCGTGAGCTTCGTCTTTAGCAATACCAACCAGCCAACTGGTGCTCGACCGAGCGACTTAACGAGTGTCTCGGCTGCCGCGGCGAACCGCGGACCCTATCCCTGGTCTCGCTTCTATCTCGTGGTCGGTAACGACGACATCACCGACACCACTATTTCGAAGGTGAATCAGGCCACCGACTTGGTTGATCTCATTGTCATTCCGCCAGCCACCGCAGCGGGAATCACCCCCGCATTCACGACGCCCGTGCCAACCACCAGCGGCTTCACAACTCAGATCTCGAACTACAGCAGTGCCTCAACATGGCGGGCCACCGTCGCCCCTTCGGGTAACGCCACCATTAGTCCTACGGGCTTCGTCACGGTCACGGGTGTCGCCGCCGGCGCGTTGAGCACTGTCACTGTTTCCACCAGTCGATCGGGCTACACCAACGGATCAGCGTTAGTGAGTGCCACCGCGACGGCTGCCGGTGCTCCCAACGCACCTCAGCTATCGACCACCCCTACCTCCGGGGCGATTACCACGAATTGGACAACCCCAAGCAGTGGCAGTGGTGCACTGGTGAGTTACACCGTAACCGTAACCGACGCCGTGGGCACCATCGTGGCCGCGAAGACAGTTAAACCCACGGTGTCGAGCTATAAGGCCAGCGGACTCACCAATGGCTCGAGCTATTCCGTGAGTGTCGTTGCAACGAACGCGAATCGGATTAGTTCGGTGGCGGGCACCGCCAGCAACATTGTGCCCCAGGCCACCGTCAAATTAAACGCGAAAAAAGTCTCAGTAACCTACGGCAACCCCGTCACCTTCTCCGCCACTGTCGGATCCGCCACATCCGGAACGGTCACGTTCGTAGCCAATGGTGCCACACTCTGTAGCGGCACAGTGGTGAGCGGTGCCACGAGTTGCTCCTACACAACACCCCTACTCGACGCCGGTTCCTACCCGATTGCCGCCACGTATTCAGGTGATGTCGCGACGCGCCCCTCCTCGGCGTCGACATCGTTACTCATCAAGCAGGGCACGGCCGTGCTGTCCCTGGCGCCGTCGACCTCCACCTTCACTCCGTCGCAACTCTCGACTATCACTGTCGCTACCGGTATCGCCTCCACAACATCGGGGGCTCCGTCCGGAGCGCTCGATCTGACCCTGGACGGCCAGAATCTGTGCACTTCGGCGGGTAACTGCAATGTCTGGACGAGCGGATTCACCTCGATTGGCGTGGGCCGTCACACACTGTTGCTCACCTACCCCGGCAGCACCAACTTCAAAGCGGTCACGAAGAAAGTCGCCATCGTGGTCACAAAGGACCCCACAACAACAACGACGACGACCGTGCCTCCCACGACTACGACAACGACAACGACTACGACTACGACTACGACCGTGCCTCCCACGACCACGACGACCGTTGCGGGTACCTCACTGACGCCAACGTTCTCGGCGGTTGCCGCTGCGATAGGCGGTTTCCGCTTTTCCCTCACCAACTACAGCGCCGCCAACACGTACACCACCACCACCACCACTGGTTCGGTCTCCATTGCCTCGAACGGACTGGTAACGGTCACCGGCCTTGCACCCGGGGTAACAGCGACCGTGACCATTAGCGTGAGCCGAAGCGGCTACACCAGCGCCTCAGGACACGTCTCGGGTAGTGCAGTCAGCGACTCGCCCTCAGTAGCGAACCCGGACAAGGCCGTCTTGACCGCCGTGTCGGGTACCTACGGTGCGCAGATCGACAACACGGCCAATGGCCTTTGTGACTTCATCAACGCGTATTACAACAATGGTGACCACTGGTACATGGACTATCTGGTGGGTGGCTCCACCGCCACCCTCACGTGGCACGTTACGGGGGCCACCGGCCAAACACTGGCGAATCAGCCCGTCACCTTGTATGACAACTTGGCGTACTCCTCAGCCACGGGCACGACGTGGGCCGCGAGTGGCCTTAACACCAATCCGAACGGCACCATGACCGATACGACTGACGCCAACGGCAACGTGACCTTCACCGTTACCAACACCAATAGTGCCGCGGGTACCCCGCCCACCGATGTCACCACTATCAATGGTGCGCAGAGTAACGAAGGTCTGTTCCCGTGGTCCTGCTTCTTATTGGCGGTCGGCAACGACGTCTACACCGGCGACCCCACCACTACCGTGAATCAGGTCACCGACCGCGTTGACTTAATTGTTATCCCCGGTAACGGCGGTCCCGCGCCTCAGGCAACCCTGACCATCGCCAATGCTCACCCCACCTCTAAGGTAGGTACCGCCGTCACACTCACGACCAGTGGCGGTTCGGGAACCGGCAGTGTGACCTTTAGCGTGACCGGTACGGGATGTTCGCTCAGTCAGTCGACGCTAACGGCCACCACACCAACGTCGTGTGTCGTGACCGCAACGAAGGCCGCGACCACTGGTTTTCAGTCGGCCACCTCGGCGAGCGTGACCTTCTCCTTTGTTTCGACTTCGACGCCGACATTTACGAACCCCGACGTGGCGACGTTGACGGCCATCACGGGGATCCAGGGCTCCATCATTGACGACACCGCCAACGCCCAGAGTTGGTTCCTTAACGCCTACTTTGAGGGCTCCGACACCTACGGCTACGCCTACGTCAACGCCGGCAGCACGGTAACGATGACCTGGCACGTGACGGGCCCAACCGGCAGTGTGTTGGCCAATAAGGCGGTAACGCTGATTGACAACCTCGCGTCGTCAAACTCGTCGGGCACCCTGTGGAGTGTGAGCAGCCTTAACAACAACCCCACTGGCACGTTGAGTGGCACCACCGACACCAACGGCAACGTGACCTTCACCCTGGTCAATACGAATGCCAACACTGGCTCGCGTCCGAGCGACATCACCACAAACACGGCGGCCCACACCAATGAAAACACTGCCCCGTGGACCCGAGTGCTCTTGCAGGTGGGGAGCGACGTGCCAACCGCTAATCCAAATACCACGGTCAATCAGTCCACTACCGAAGTTGACCTCATCGTGATCCCAACGGTCTCGACCGTGATCAACTATGACACCACCCCCGGAGGACCACTTCTGTGGTCCGAGACGTTCACTGGTACCGCGGGCACCGGACTGAACACCGCCATCTGGACGCCAGAAATTGGACAGTACGTTGGCGTCGCCGCCGGTCTGCCGGACTGGCCGTACGGCACGGGTGAGATTGAGAACAACACCGCGAATCCCGCCAACGTCAGTCTCGACGGTAACGGCAACCTGGCCATCACCGCGACATGCACGACCGGCTGTACTTCGGGTGGTAACTGGACGTCGGCGCGCATTTCGACCGCGGGGAAGGCCAATTTCCAGTACGGTCAGCTCGAAGCGCGTATCAAGGTGCCGGCCGGCCCATTCAACTGGCCCGCCTTTTGGATGCTGGGGCAGAACTTCTTCACCGGCACCAACTGGCCGAACAGTGGCGAAATTGACATCATGGAAGGCCTCGGAAATAACTCCGGAGACCAGTCCACCCTCCACGCCAATTACCCCGGTGGCGGCGACTGGAACGGTGGTAGTGGCGTGACCATGTACGCGTCTCCCATATCGAATCTCTCTGGTGGGTACCACACGTTTGGTTTGTTGTGGACACCCAACGAAATTCAGTTCACACTCGATGGCCTCGTCTACGGCAGCGATACGTACAACGCCAGCGCCGGCACGGTAACCCAGCAAATCGGGACGTCAACCTCAACCTTCACCATTGGCGGACAGGTCTGGCCCTTCGACCAGCCCTTCTTTCTCATCTTGCAAGACGCTATTCCCGGGGGAACAACGGCGCCGGATGGCTCAACGGGCACGATGAGCGTCAACTGGATCAAGTACTACAGCTACCAGGGCTACGGCGCGGTCACCCCGTAAGGAGGTGCCACTTACTTGCAGGTGGCTTTTTGCCACGTGGTAAGCGACGCGCTCGCCTTCTTCCAGGTCTTGATGTCGGCAATGGCCGCGCTCAATCGGGCCTTGCTCATCTTGATCTTGGTCTCCAGCTGGGCGATGTCCACCAGCAGCGCCGCGCTCGATGACGACGCGGTGGCGGCGGGGCCGGCGATGGCCGGTGGCGCCACCGTCACTTTCGCGAACTGCGCGTGGTCGTAGGTAAGGGTGGCCTGAAGGTCAGGGTAGGTGTGCTTTGGTGGGTGTTGCTTGCCGTAGGTGGCAATATTGGCCAGCGCCGTGCACAACGCCTTCGTCGGGCTGACGGTCGGCGATGAGGTGCGCAGTACCAGGGCGGTGGCGATTCCCGCCACCAGAACCACCGGCACCAAAATGCCAATGAGGTAGTTGCGGGTGGTGGTCGACGGTGTGGCGTCTGATGGCACGAGAGCTCCTGAAGGTACGCGGAAAACACTGTTACCTTACAGTTTCACTCGCCGTGGTCTTCGCTACGCCACCACCTCCGCCGTCGTCGGTACCATGGCCGCGACGAGGGCGGCCACGTCGACGGTGAAGAAACTGATGGCCTGATCAGCCATGCCGTAGGGGACGTAGAGGGTGCCGTCACGGAGTAGTGAACCACACGAATACACCACGTTCGGCACGTAGCCGTCACGTTCACTCTCATTGGGAAAAAGCAACGGGCGTGGCAACTCCGCGAGTACGCGACGCGGATCGTCGAGGTCGAGCAGCATGGCACCGAGGCCGTAACTACGCATTGGCCCCGTGCCGTGGGTGATGACCAGCCACCCTTGCGGCAGTTCAATCGGTGAGCCGCAGTTGCCGATCTGGACTAATTCCCAGCTCTTGGAGGGGAACTGCACCGTCGCAACTGATTCCCAGTGGTGCACGTTGCTTGAGAAGGCGATGGCGTTCGATTCACGGTCGTGTCTCGACAGCGCCACGAACTGCCCGTTGATCATGCGGGGGAATAAGGCCATGCCTTTGTTCATGGCACCTAATCCGGCGAGGGGCGTTGAGGTAAACACCTTGAAGTCATTGGTCGCGAGCAATTGCTGAGAGACTTTTTGACCATCGAAGGCCGTATACGTCGCCACGTACCGAGGCAGGCCGGGTACGTGCATTTCGACGAAACGGGCATCTTCCATGCCGTTTTTCTCAATGGCGGTAGCCGGCCACAAGATGCGTTGGGAAAGTGTGAGGTGCTCGGCAAACGTCGCCACGTAAAAGTTGTCGGCGTAGGCGCGTAGTCGTGCCACGGTATCGACCACGTTGACGCGAACGTCGCTCTCGGCGGCGAGATGGGCGATGCCCTGCTCGAGTTCACTTCGGCTAAACGTTGCCGGCAGGCCGTCGAGCACGTAGGCCGCCGTCTCACCGTCGAGCCCGAGGTCGCGGAGTCGCACGTGAAAGACGTCGGACTCCAGCAGGCCATCAGAAATCCGAGCTGTTTCAGGGAAGGCCGCGGCGGCGTCAATCGTGAGCTGACCAGTGGCGTCAATCGTGCCCGAGCGAAAACTAATTGAGGAGTGGTGCCCCTCGCCGACGCATCGATAACTCATAATGACGTTGAGCGCACCCGGAGCCACGCCCTTTTGATCGGGGGCCGCCACCAGGCTGGGGTTACAGATAGCCGCCCCCTCGAGGGCGTACTCGTTGGTGAAGACGGCCCCGAGCAGACGACGGCGATTCGCCGACATTGGCGACTTGACCAGTCCCGCCAGGCGAGAGGCGTGGGCGTCGAACACGTCGCCGAGGTTTCGGTGACGACTACCAAAGCGATTCATCAATTCATCCAGGGTCTCGTTGACGTCATCTTCGTCGAGAGCCATCACCCGTTCAGCCGCGACTGAACCACGCGATTCACTGCCGCCAACCAGTTCGTTACCTGGAATAAACAGACCCGAAATCACTCGCGAGGTATCGGCCCTAAGTCGCCAGGACGCTCGGTGCGCCAAGCCCATCTCCTTCACGAGGCGGTCGCGAAGTACTGGCGGGCCCGCTGCATGGTGGAAAGAAAACTCAACGTTGATTCGGCACCCTGATTGAGGTTGGGTCCTCGTGGGGTCAGTCCGTCGAACCCGCCCCCCGTCGTCGGGTCGTACATCGTGACGTGGCCGTCGTTCTCCCCCATGAACCATTCCGCTGATACACGGACACCATCGAGCCACGAGTGTTGTCCCGTCAGTTCGTACGCTCGACCACAGGCGTCGGCCATCGCCGCCACCTCGATGGGCTGTTGATCAAACTTGTGACCGTCATGATCGGGGCCGGCGCCCGACGTCGGCGTCACCGACAGATGCCCCTCAATGGTGGACCGATTGAGGAGCCACGCCAACTGTTCGAGACCTCGTCGCAGTAAGGCTTCATCGGCCAGCACTTCACCAGCAATCATCATCACCTCGGGCAGCACAGCATTGGCGTAGGTGAGACGTGGTTCATTCCAGGGCCAGTCCGGTCTTCCCTCCCCGCGCACCATCGGAGCGACGCGACGCATAATCGAGAGGGCGGAGACGTCCATCTCGTCAATCGACAGGATTTCCATGGCACCCAACGCGGCGAAGGCGAGGGAGCGCCGGTGCTCTGCGGCCACGAATGCGCCACGCTTGAAGAGGCGCAGCGCCATCTCGCGCTGGACCGGGGAGGTGGTGGCCGCGACGCAGGTACCGAGCGCCCACATAGCTCGCCCCCAACTGTCATCACGGTAGGCCTCGGAGCAGAATTCACCATCGGCGCTTCGGCGATTGCGAAACATGCCCTGTGGTGTCTGGGCGGCGGCGAGGAACTCAAGCGACCGTTGCGACAGCGCCACCAACTGATGATGTGGCCTTGGTTCACGCATGGCCACCACCAAGACGCGAGCCACGTCGTCGACGCAGTACCCATGCTCGATGCGAGGCTCGTGGTACTTCGCGTGCTCGTACGTACCGAAGGGACCGGCGAGTGCGAAGAGGTGGGCGAAATTTGGTGCGGGGTAGGGCATCATGCGTTGACCTTTGATCGGGAGAGCACGTCGTGAGCCACGTTGACGTAGGCCGTCGCGACGGCCCGCCAGTCGAGTGACAGCGCCGTGCGGCGTGCGGCGGCGGCCATCTCGTTGTGCACAGCAGAATTCGTCAGGAGCAGTCGCACGACTTGGGCTATTTCGTGGGGATCTCGCTGGCGCACCAACAGACCGGCGCCATCGGCCAGCAGTTCTCGCGAGTGCGGAAAGTCAGTGGCCACAACGGGTCGGCCAGCCGCGACCGCATCAACTAACACCCCCGAGGTGGCCTGTTCAGTGGTGTCGTAGGGAAGGACGACCACATCGGCGCTCACGATGAGTTGGTGCAGTGACCCGAGATCACGGTAGCGATTATCGAACACCACCATTGACTCAAGACCGGCGGCGCGGACTCGTTCGTGGAGCATCTCACGATAGGACTCCCCCTCTCGAGCCAGCACATTAGGGTGCGTCTGTCCCGCTACAACGTAGAGCGGTAGTGGTGACACGTCGACGAGTTCAGCCATGGCGTCAATCGCCCACTCAATGCCCTTTCCTGGGCCAAGTAGCCCCCAGGTCAACAGGAGGGGCCGTACGCCGCGGGGTCTGGTCTGGACAAGACGGTCGACACGAGCGCCGTGGGCGATGACGACGACGGGCACCGCTCGCAGGTCGAACGTCGCCTGCAGCGTCCGTAACGCTCCCTGCGTCAGCACGACAATCGCCGACACCGAGTCGATAATTCGCGCCATGACGTCGGCCTGATGAGCTGATGGTGCACTGAGGACCGTGTGCAAGATGACCACCGTTGGCACCTCGAGTAGTGCGAGCAATGAAAGGAGTGAGTCCCCATCGGCACCGGCGTAAATACCGAACTCGTGCTCAATGAAGACAATGTCGCAGCGGTTGAGTGCCGCGCTCGCCTGATGGCAGTCGCCGTAGTCGAGCCCACGCAGTTGTCCGATTTCAACGAAGGCACTCGGTGGACCGTCGCCATCGCGACCCCCCCGCTGAACTCGGACTACCCCGACGTGATGGCCGAGTTGCTGGAACTCGGCACCGAGTGCTTCGTTGAACGTGGCGATGCCGCAACGTGTCGGGGGCGCACTCGACACCATGCCAATACGCAGGCGCTCATCATGACCACCGAGAAAACCAGTCGCGCTCATGATCGGAACGCTGACGAAGCGGGAACCAGCGGGCGCGGGCGACCAGTGACGGTCAAACAAGTAGAAAACAGGCACATACGCAGCCTCCATCAATAGGAAGGCGTCGAACCCGAAAGGGCTACACCACTGGTGCAGCGGACCCGAACTTGGCGTCTTAGGAAAAGAAAAATTCCTTTCTCGTTCAGACCTTACGACTCGGGGAGGAGGAACGCAAATCGTCGCATTGCGATGGTTACGCTGTCGTAACAACGCGGTCCGTTGCTTCGCCTCATCATCATGACGTATGACCATCGCCCTACCATGGTGGGAAGCGCAATGAGAGGGTTGCTATGCGCCGCGGTTCTCCATTTTCATCGGTACTGAGTACCACGCTCACGGTGGGCATCGCGGTTCTCATCACCGGTGTCGTGGTCGCCGCGACCTCGACACCGCCGCGACGCTCGGCGCATACCGCCACGACGACGACAACCGTTCCCTACGCCGCTTCCTCTATTGGGCTCTACGCCTGCTTGAATAATGCCGCGCTCACGTCGGTGAGTACCACCCCCGTGACGTGCAGCAAGGGGCGACTCGTCTCGTGGAGTGAGATCCACCAAGCAAGCACGACGGGCGCGACGGGGCCGCGAGGACTGCCCGGCTCGGAGGGATCCTCCGGGGCCGATGGGGTGGCCGGTGCCGAGGGGCGTGCCGGTACACCAGGAGCAGTCGGCGCTACGGGAGCAGTCGGTGCCACGGGGCCACGGGGCGCTACAGGAGCAGTCGGTGCCACGGGAGCACCCGGTCGTGACGGATCACCGGTGGCGTGCATTCTGGTCACACTCTGCAACTGGGGAACGAACTACCGCGATGCGTCGTACGGCTTCAACAATCCCTTGGGTGTTGCGGTCGATGGTAATCACGTGTGGATCACCAATGCCTACGGCAACTCGGTAACCGAGCTCAACGCCAGCGATGGTTCGCTGGTCCGCGTCCTTTCGGACGCCAGTTACGCCTTCAATGCACCGCTCAGCATCACCTTTGACGGTACCCACCTCTGGGTGGCCAACACCTTGGCGAATTCCATCACCGAGTTCAACGCGGTCGACGGCAGTCTGGTTCGCGTCATTGCCGATGCCGCCAATAGCTTCCAAAATCCACTTTCGACTGCTTTCGACGGCAGTCACCTGTGGGTTGTTAATGCCGGTGGCAACTCAGTGACCGAACTCAACACCAGCGACGGCTCGCTGGTCCGGGTGGTCGAAGGTGCCCCCTACAACTTCAGCACGCCGTTCCACCTGGCCTTTGACGGGTCGCACCTGTGGGTGACGAACGCGGGCAGTAATGCCTTGGTCGAGCTAAGCGCGAGCGATGGTTCACTGGTGCAGACCATCACCGACGCCTCCTATGGACTCCATAGCGGTGTCGGCGACGTTACCTTCGATGGGACACACCTGTGGCTGGCCAATGAGGCCAGCAACTCGGTGACGGAAATCAACACTATTGATGGCTCGCTGGTGCGCGTTCTCTCGAACGCGACTGACGGCTTTGACCACCCCGTCGGCGTTGCCTTCGACGGGCGCCATCTCTGGGTGACCGACGCGGCCAGCAATGCACTCACCGAGATCAACGCCAACGACGGTTCCCTCATGCAGATTGTGAGTGGCGAGAACTACGGCTTTAGCAACCCCAAGGGCATTGCCTTCGACGGTAGTCACCTGTGGGTCACCAACGCCAAAAGCAGCACGGTTACCGAAGTATTCGCCCATTAGTCTCGGACAATGGTCATTCTCCACCACCTCGGGCGAGCGCTCCTGAGTAGTTGGTCAATGCTCTACGAGACCTTTTGGGCTCTGGTGCTGGGCTTTTCGATCTCGGGACTGATTCAGGCCTTCGGGTCGCGACAGGCCATCGCCCAGCGCCTCGGCGACCATCGACCCCGTACTATTGCTCGCGCCAGCCTCTGGGGAGCCCTGAGCTCGAGTTGTTCCTACGCCGCGAGTGCGATCGCCAAAAGCCTCTACGACAAGGGCAGCGACTTCACCACCTCCATGGTCTTCATGATCGCGAGCACCAACCTCGTGGTGGACCTGGGCCTCGTGCTCTGGACGCTGATGGGCTGGCGCTTCGCGGTTGCTGAACTCGTTGGAGGCTGCATCATGGTGGCCCTGCTCACCGTGGTACTCCCTCGCGTCATGGGAACCCTAACGCCAACGGCCAGCCCCGAGGAGGCGACGGAGGAGGTGGAACCCTCCACCTGGTACGACGCGGCCGACTTCGCAGTAGGTGACCTCATGATGGTGCGCGTCGAACTCGTCGTGGGGTTTCTCGTCGCTGGTGCGTTCGCCGAACTTCTGCCCGTGAGCCTGTGGCACACTCTTTTCCTCGTGCACCACGGCGTTGTCGGCACCATCGTGAACGCGGTCGTCGGACCAGTGATCGCGGCCTTAAGCTTCGTTTGTTCGGTCGGCAATATCCCCCTCGCCAACGCGCTGTGGCACCAGGGGTTGTCCTTCGGTGGCACCCTCTCGTTCATCTACGCCGACCTGCTGACGATTCCCCTGCTCGCTATCTACGCCGCCTTCTACGGACCGCGTATCACCCGCCGACTCGTCATCTGTTTCTGGTTCGTGATGAGCGTGACTGGGCTACTCACCGAGGCGCTGGCCACCGCGCTGCACGCCGTGCCGCGCCGGGGCGATCACGTGATTGCCCCGAACGTGCACTTAAGTGTGGTGACGACCCTGCTCAACGCGCTCGCCTTCGTCGTGCTCCTCGGTGTCATCGTCATCGCCCGACGTGGTCGTTTTCGAGCGCGCTCAACACGTTTCGCCATCGACCCCATCTGCGGCATGAACGTGACCATTGCTCGGGCGAGCGTCACCGTCGAGCGTGATGGGGTCCAGTACTACTTCTGCTGCCCCGGTTGTCGTGACGCCTTCGTGAAGAAGTCCGCGCACTGATCTCAGCCGTTCTGGCAGCGCAGGTTCTGACTCGCCACGACGTGCGCGGCCGCGTCTCGCAGCCGGCTGAGTAGGAGTTGGTGTTTTGCCACGGCCGAGACCAGCGCGGCGACCAGGGACTGTGCGGTGCGCAGTCCCTGCTGCGGACTTGACGGTTGGCCGCCGAGGACCTGGTCGTCGCCCACCCCGATAGCGCGTACCGCCGCCGTAGCGGGGGTGAAACCGGCCGCCGAAATCGCCCCCGCACCGAGCGCGTCGGTCACAATAAGACCTCGAAAGCCCAACGCACGAAGGGCGTTGACCGCGGAGGCGGAGAGTGATGCGGGCACCGTCGTGAGCCCCGGGACTATGGCGTTCGACATCATCACACTGGCCACCCCCGCGTGAACACCCAGGCGAAAGGGCAGTAGGTCACCGCGTTGCAGCACCGACCA
>CAIKBU010000110.1 GCA_903825765.1 uncultured Actinomycetes bacterium
AAGGAGCGTTGATGTTTAAATTTTTCCAATGGTGTGCCGGCCTTCTTCTGGTGGCCAGCACGCTCGCTGTCGGTAACCCAGAAGCGTCGGCGACCAGTCTCAGCCAGCAGTGGCCCGCTTCTTGCCAGGCCACCCAGACATCGCTCAATCTCTGCGCGGCGAAGTACCTCGCCCAAGAAAACGCTCTCATCCAGCAAGCCTTGGTCGCTGAAAAGATGGCCCACTTCAATGCTCGGGCTGTCGCCAGCGTCCAGCGCAACTGGCAAATCTATGCGACTTCGGAATGCACCGTGGTGGCCAGCCCCTTCAAGGGCGGCTCCATCTACCCCCTCGAATACGGGCTGTGTGCGATCAAACTGGCCCAGCAGCGCGTGGTGCAGATTAGAACCGATGTCGCCTCTCTGCGGGGCCACTAGCCATCGCGCCTTGCATTCGCCGCAGCGTGCCGGCGGAAAACTAAATGCGCCCCTCGGCGAGTCCGCGCAGAACCACTTGAGCTCTTTGACGCACTTCAGGAAGGTCCGCAAGACGGCCAAGTCCGTGAACCTGTTGCGCCATACGGTGATTGGTCGCGAAGGTCGCCCGGTGCCGGTCTAGGAAATCCCAGTAGAGCGTGGTGAAGGGGCAGGCACTTTCGCCGGTGCGGAGTTTGGGGTTGTAGGGACACTCTTTGCAGTAGGAGCCCATGCGGTGAATGTAGGCCCCACCGGCGGCGTAGGGCTTCGTCATCATGGTCCCACCGTCAGCGTGGACACCCATGCCAATGACGTTGGGCACCATGACCCATTCGGCGGCGTCGATGAAACGCCGCCGCATCCACGCCAAGAACTCCTGGGGATCGACACCGGCCACCAGGGCGAGGTTGCTCAGCACCATAAGTCGTGGAATGTGGTGGACCCAGGCACGAGCGTCAATATCGGAAATCGTGGCCGAGACACAGGCCATCGAGGTAGCACTGGCGTCGTCGAAGAGGGGCAGGAGGGGTGTGGAGGCACGGAGGGCGTTGCGCTCCTGGTACTCCGGGCCCAGCCACCAGTACATGGCATTGACGTACTCGCGCCATCCAATGAGTTGACGGACAAAGCCTTCGGCTGAGGCGATTGGAATATCGCCTTCGTCGAAACGACGAAGTGCGGCGTCCAGGATCTCTCGGGGGTGGAGCAGTCCGATGTTCAGGTAGGGGCTGAGGAGTGAGTGGTGGAGTGACCAGCTGTCAGACACCATGGCGTCCTCGTAGGGGCCGAAGACCGCGAAGTGGTGGGAGAGAAAGTAGTCGAGCTGGGCGAGGGCGCCCGCTCGCGTCGTCGACCAGGCTCCGGAGGGCTCGTACGCTAACTCGGCGGCAATGCCGCGGTCGATGTCGTCAAGTGGGAAGTACAAGGGTTCGGGCCAGGTGTAGTGCTTCGGGGGAGCGAGGCGGTTCTCCTTGTCAAAGTTCCACGCGCCGCCGATTGGCTGATCGCCCTCCATGAGCGCAGCCAAGCGAACGCGCTGGCGACGATAGAAGCCCTCCATGACGAAGGAGCGCTGCGTCGCGGCCCACGTGGCGAACTCCTCTTTCGAGGTGAGGAAGAAGTCCGACGCTCTGGTTTCGTCAACGACGGCCGCTAACCGCTCTCGTTGGCTAAACGACGACTGCTCGGCCGCTATGAGCGGAACGCCGGGATACATCGCCTTCACCTCTCGAAGTCCCACCACCGTGGAAGCGGCGCGAAGGAAGTGGACGGTGAAGCCTCGCGCTTCTAGGTGCTGTGCGAAGTGTCGAGCGGCGGAGCGATAAAAGTACACGCGCTCGGGGTGCCAGTCGGCGGCGCGAAGTATGGCCTCGCTCTCGACCATCACGATGACGTCAACGCCAGGGGTAGCGTCGGACAAGGCGCCGTAGTTGTCGTGGAGTTGGTCGAACGCGACGTAACGCAGGGACGTGGACATCAGCCCCGACAGGCCTTTGAGCAGTACTTAACGTTGTCCCATTCCTTGGCCCACTTTTTTCGCCACTCGAAGGGTCGCGCGCACCGCACACACACCTTTGGGGCAAAGCCATTCTTCGTCTTTGCCGTCAGTGCCACCTCCGCACGCTAGCGGTGCAATGAGCCTTCATTGACTCGGACCTACTGGTCAACGTTCGTGAGACCAGTGCCGTAGGGATGCCCCTATCGAGCGGTGTTTTCTTTGGCTAGAGATACCGTGCGAAGAACTTCTCCACCGCGCGGTAGTAAGTGAAACGGTTCTCGGGCTTGGCGAAGCCGTGTCCCTCGTCGGGAAAGAGCAGATACTCGTGCTCGATCCCGGCGGTCGTCAGCGCCGCCACAATCTGCTCAGCCTCAGCCTGCTTCACGCGGGGGTCATTCGCTCCCTGGGCAATCAGCAGGGGGATAGCGATGTGGTCAGCCTTCGACAACGGTGACCGTTCCCAGAGGAATTCGGCCTCGGTGGCGATGTTTCCCACGCGCTGGTTGAACTGCTCGATAATTGGTGCCCAGTAGGGAGGGATT
>CAIKBU010000111.1 GCA_903825765.1 uncultured Actinomycetes bacterium
GTAGTCTCGAAGGGTGACCGTAGCCGCCGATGAGACCGCCGACGTTGTCTTAGAAGTCGGTCAGTTTTACGACAAAGTAACGGAAATCCTCGAACGAACGTTCCCCAAGAGTGCGCCGGTGACGATTCGCGGTGAAATCGCGAAAGTCTACGAAAAGAGCCATCTCTATCTCGACATTGTTGATGCGGGGTCGGCCAATGATGCCCGGCGACCAGTGCTCAACGCGCACTGCTGGGTGTCGAAGTGGACTGCCCTCAAGCGCGAACTGAATGAGCAGGGCATCGTCCTTCGTCCCGGTACGGTGGTCTCAATTTCCGGCTACGCCGACCTCTACGCCCCCCAGGGGAAGGTTGGCTTCACCGTGGTGAGTATTTCGGTGCAAGACCTCCTCGGTGACATGGCCAAGCGACGACAAGAACTCATTACCCGTCTCACCGCTGAGGGTGTCATCGGCGACGAAGCACGGAACAAATCACTCGCCACACCCCTCGTGCCCCTTCGCGTTGGCCTGGTCGCGAGCGAGGGCACCGAGGGCTACGCCGACTTCACTGGTCAACTCCTCTCGTCAGGTTTCTCGTTTCGCATCTCGCTCGTCAAGACACTGGTCCAGGGGGAAGACGCGCCACCGCAAATTGCGGCGGCGATTGCGGCGCTCGACCGCGAGGGGCTCGACGTGATCTGTGTGGTGCGGGGTGGTGGTTCGAAGGGGGACCTCGCGTGCTTTGATGATGAGCGCGTCGCGTGGGCGATCGCCGCCGCCGCCACGCCAATCTGGACGGGCATTGGTCACACGGGTGATGTTTCTATCGCCGACCTCGCGGCCCACACCGTCGCTATTACCCCCACCAAACTCGGCGAAACCGTGGTGACGCACGTCGCGCAGTACTACGAACGTACGGTTCGACAAAACGCCCAGCGGACGTCGGCGGCCGTTGAGGCCCGCGTGGACCAGGCAACCGAGTTTCTCAAGGAACGACGCCGGACGATGACGTTCGCGGTGCGCGATCGACTCACCAGCGAGGAGCGTCACGTTCGCGGTATCGCCCAGCGACTGATTGGGCAGGGGCAGCGGGTCGTAACGTCCGCCACCAGTGGCATCGCCGCCAAGCGCCAACTGCTCAGCGCCTACGACCCCCAGCGACGGCTCGCCCAGGGGTGGGCCGTCGTCACCACCAGCAGTGGCGATATCGTGCGCAGTGTGGACGACGTTGCCGAGGGGATTGCCCTGCGCATTCGCGTCCGTGACGGCCAACTGGGCGCCACGGTCACTAGTAAAGAAAGAAGCGAACCATGACCACTTCGTGGAATGATGCGTCAAACGAACTCGACGCCATTGTGAACTCCTTCGACCGAGACGATATCTCCGTGGACGAGCTCTTTGAGAAACTCTCGCGGGCGACGGCCCTCATCGAGGACTTGGAGAATCGACTTCGGGTCACGAAGGCGCAGGTTGACGAGTTGAATCCGCGTCTCAAGGCGCTGGGTGATGACTGAGCGACTGTACTTTCGCCAGTGGCTCTCGGGTCGGGACTACGCCGAGGGCGATGAGGTAGCGAAGGAAATGCGCAACTTCGCCTACGCCATTGGCGATGCAGTGACGGGCGAAGCCGTGCTCGTTGATCCCGCCCACGCTCCCGGTGAGCTGCTGGCCTTCCTGGCCGCCGACGGGATGCGGTTGGTGGGCATCATTCCCACCCACTATCACGCCGACCATATTGGTGGGGCCTTCTACGGTGGTCACGTGGCCGGCATTGTTGAGGTACTGGCCGGCGCCGTTGTGCCCGTGCACGTTCAGACCCAAGAGGCGCCATTAATCGAGCACGCCGTCGGAGTGGGGGTGCCTCCCGTCGTCATTCACGAGTCCGGCGACGTGGTGATGGTGGGGGAAATCGCCATCACGCTGCTGCATACGCCCGGCCACACCCCTGGTTCGCAGTGCCTCGTGCTCGACGATCGACTCTTGACGGGTGACACGTTGTTTTTGAAGGGCTGCGGATTTACCGGTCGACCCGAATGTGACGGCCACGAACTGTACCGTTCCTTGCACGAACGCCTCGCCTGTCTACCCGACTCCCTCGAGGTGTTCGCCGGGCACAAATACGCCCTGGAGCGAAGTGCCACCTTGGGCGACGTCCGGGCGACCAATGAGGCCTTTGAGGCGCTCGGCGCCGACGAATGGGTCCGCCGGTTCGGACCATGAGACCTCTCGAAGCGAGTGATCACGTCCTCGTTGTTGGTGGGGGCCTGGCCGGGTGGCGCTTTATTGAGGAGTGTCGCCGACTCGGGTTCACCGGCCGGATTACCTTGGTGTGTGCGGAGCACCACCCCCCGTACGACCGACCACCGCTGTCGAAGCAGGTCCTGAGCGGCAAGTGGGGCTTTGACGAGATTGTGCTCGCCACACCGGAGCGCCTCGCGGCCGCCTCGGTCGAGGTGCTCCTCGGCGACGCGGCAGTTTCGCTCGACGGCTCGTCGCGCACCGTCACGTTGGCCAGTGGTCGAGAACTGGTGGCGGACCGCATCGTCATCGCCACGGGCACGTCGCCACGACACCTCCCCTTCGGCGAGGGGATTGTTCACTACCTGCGCACCATTGACGACGTGGTGGCACTGAAGGCCTCCGTGGCGGCACTTCCAACGCCGGCTCGCGTGGGCATCATTGGGGGAGGGTTCATTGGTGCCGAGGTCGCGACGGCGCTGCACGCCCTCGGGGCCGAGGTGGCCGTTTTGGAAGCGGCGAGTGCCCCGCTGCTCTCGGTACTGGGTCCGACGATTGCGTCCTGGCTCTCAGGACTGCCTGGTGACGCAGGTATTCGCCTCCTGAACAATCAGCGCATCACGGCAATTGAGCGGGTGGAAGGTGCGGTAGAAGTCTCCAGAGACGACGACGTGCCACTCCATTTTGATGTGCTGGTGGCCGGCATCGGGGCCACCCCCGCTACCGAATGGCTCGCATCATCGGGGCTAACCATCGACAAAGGTGTTGTGGTTGATGCTTCGATGTGTGCCACTCCCGTCATCGGCGCAGTCGGTGACGTGGCGCGCTTTACCTGGGAGAGCGTGACCGGCACGACGAGCGAACGCATCGAACACTGGCAGGTGGCCAGCGATACTGCGACGCGCCTCGCCCAGTTGTGGTGCACCCCCGACGAACCCGTGGCGCAACTCATCCCCTATTTCTGGTCTGATCAGTATGGGGCGAAAATTCAGGTACTCGGCCGTCCCTCACCGAGTGATGACGTCGTGATGGTGCGTGGCGAACCCACCCAGAGCTGGGTGGCGCTCTGCGTTCGTGACGACGTGGTCGCAGCCATTGTCACCCTGCGACAGCCGCGGGCGTTGATGCGCTCACGCAGCCTGCTGACCTCGCCTCAGAGCCTCGCGATGGCGCTCGACCGGGCACCATGGGCCGACTAACGGCCGCACACCAGAGAGGCTGTGGCGATACATTGAAGTAATGAACTTTGAACTCTCCGAAGAACTGCAGGGCCTCCAGGCCGTCGTGCGCAAGTTGTCGCAAGACAAAATCAAGCCGCGCGCTCGCGCCATTGATGCGACGGGGGAGTACCCGCAGGACATTTTTGATGAGTTCAAAAAGGCGGACTTGCTGGGTCTGTGTATCCCCGAGGAATACGGTGGCTCGGGGGCGGGAATTCTCGGGCTGACGATCGCAATTGAAGAGGTCACCAAGTACTCCAACGTGCTCGGTTTGATGCTCCTCCTAACGCGCCTCCCGACGGGCCCGATCATGATTGCTGGCAGTGACGAGCAAAAGCAGCGGTACTTGCCGGGCATCGCCTCTGGCGAACAGCGGGCCGCATTTTGTCTGTCGGAGCCCGGCAATGGTTCCGACGTGGCCGGTATGCAGTCGCGCGTCGTGCCCGACCCCGAGGTGCCGGGTGGGTACCTCTTGAGTGGAACGAAGTGCTGGATTTCGGGTGGCATGCAGGCGGATTGGTTCGTGGTGTTTGCCAAAACGGGTGACCCGAGTAACCGCTCGCACCACGAGATTGGTTGCTTCATTGTCGACGGTGATCAGGCGGGGGTGTCGCGACCACGGGTCGACGCCAAAATGGGCGTGCGAGGCATCGACACCGCGGACATTGTCTTTGACGAGGTGCGGATCGCTCCCCGTCAGGTCGTGCACGGGGGCTTCTCGCTCATCATGCAGTCGCTGAATGCCATGCGACCCGTTGTTGCGGCGCGCGGTATCGGTCTCGCCGAAGGGGCGCTGATGTACGCGACGGAGTACGTCAAGGCGCGACCCGCTTTTACCAAGACAATCGCCGACTTCCAGGGTATTCAATGGGAAATCGCTAAGGCCGCCACGGAGATTGAGGCCGCGAGGCTCTTGACGTATCGTGCGGCGTGGATGGCTGACCGGGGGGAGTTCACTAAGGAACACGTACCGCTGTTGTCGATGTGCAAGTACTACGCGTCCGAGATGGCGGTGAAGGTGTCGGGGCTCTGCGTCCAACTCCTCGGTGCCGCTGGGTACATGGAAGACCACCCCATGGAGCAGTTCTACCGTGACGCCCGCCAGCTCACGATTGTTGAAGGGACGAGTCAGATTCAGCTCGGCCTGATCGGCAAGGGTGTCATCCACCACGACCTGTGGTGGGACTAGTCGTCCTTAGATATTGACGACGGGGCAGGTCAGCGTGCGGGTGATGCCGGGGACCTGTTGAATGGCGCCCACAATGAACTTTCCGAGCTTGTCGACACTCTCGGCTTCGCAGCGGACGATGACGTCGTAGGGTCCGGTGACCTCGAAGGCCTCCAGCACACCGGGGACTGCACGGGTCGCCAAAACGACCTTTTCGCTCGAACCAATTTCGGACTGAATCAGAATGTACGCCTGGACTGACACGGCACACCTTTCACTCGTGGTACCCCAGTCTTACAGTTCTGCGCCCCCTGATGCGACCTAGCGCGAGAAGGGCTTGCCCATGTGCCAGAGGTGGCAGAAATCGCACCGGTACGTTTGGAGTTCGGCGCCATTGATAACCCACGACACCTGCGCCGCTTGTTTGGCTTTGGCTTCGGTGCGGTAGCCCTTTTTGGGCGTACCTTCCTTCGTAAAGTGTGACGTCACGCGACCGAGTGGACGCGTGACACTTAGGCGTCGACGGCGTGCTTTCACTCCACTACGGTACCGGTTCAGATACTGTACAGAATGTGACCAACGTGGAAACTGTCCTCAACGTAACGGAGATTGAACTCACCGACGAGGGTGACCACGACCGCTTCACCCACATTGTTCTCGAAGGTTTCCAGCCGAAGAAGGGGAACTTCATCCCGACCGGAAACTCCGTTGTGGAGGGCATGATCAACTCGACGCCGGTGCGCGCGCTGTGCGGCAAGGTCTGGGTGCCGAACCTGGATGGAACGAAGTACCCGCTGTGCCCCACCTGCAAGGAAGTCGCCGAGTCCTTGGGGTGGGCACTCCCCAGCTGAGCGACGCCGGGGCCACGGGCAGCGACGCACGTGGTGCCGCACTTCCTCGTAGAGTTAAGTAATGCGCCTCCTCGCTCTGCACCACCATCTCGAAGACAGTCCCGGTCTCATTGGAGACGCCTTCGAAGCACGAGGATTCAGCGTGGACCTCGTTCTCTTTGACGCCACGACCCCGACACCATCGCTCGATGGCTACGACCTTCTTATGATCCTTGGCTCGAAGGAGGCCGTCTACGACGACGCCGTTGAGGCCGCCTGGTTTGGTCGAGAACTGGCTCTCATCGCCGAGGCCGATGCTCGCGACCTCCCAATCTTCGGCATTTGCTTTGGTGCTCAGGCCCTCTGCCGCTTCGGTGGCGGGGTGGTTGAAAAGGGGCCCGACGGTACCGCCGAAATCGGTTGGTACGACGTGACACCGACCGAAGGGTCGCCCATTGGTACAGGGCCCTGGTTCGAATTCCACTACGACCGGTGCACCCTGCCCGAGGCAGCCACCCTGTGGGCCACGAGCCCTCGAGCGGTGCAAGCGTTCTCGCTCGGTCGTCACGTGGGCGTGCAGTTCCACCCGGAAATTGACGAGGCCCAGCTACGCGAGTGGCTCGAAACAGCCGCCGATGACGCCCGCGACTTCGGCCACGACGTGACGGCGCTCCTGGCCGAAACGGCCGCCCAGGAAGCTGACGCCCGTGTTCGAGCGCAGCACCTCGTTGACGCCGTGTTGGCGCACAACGGCCTCCTCGCCTAAGTTTCTCCAGCGTTGGTTAGTAGGCTACGAGGGTGAGTACCACCCCCGTTCCCGTCCGTCTTGAGCGTCCCGCCACGGGAGGGGCCGTCGGCCACCTGCACGATGGTCGCGTTATTTTTGTCCGTCACGGCATTCCCGGTGAACTGGTCGACGTCGCCATTACCGACGAATCGGCCAAGATTTGTCGGGGAGATGCGGTCGCAATTCTCGAGCCCAGTGCCGACCGCGTGGTGGCGCCCTGCTCCTTCGCCCATCCCGGAGGGTGCGGTGGTTGTGACTTTCAGCATCTACAACCCGCGGCGCAGCGTTCGTGGAAGGCCACCCTGGTGACCGATCACCTGCGTCGACTGGCCGGTATCACTTGGGAGGGGGATGTCACGGCAGTCGGGGCCACCGGCGAAGGCACCCGCACCCGTCTGCGACTTGGGGTTGACGAGGAGGGCAAGCTGGGTCTTCGCGCCCATCGTTCCGATCAACTCGTGGTGCTTGATCGCTGCTGGTTGAGCGATCCTCGTTTTTCCCCGGCCTTCAAAACTGAATGGTTCGGCGCCGAAGAAGTCGAGTTACGCGCTATCGGCGACGGGGAGCCCTTTGCGGTGGTGCGACGAGAGACGCCACGCGGCACGATGTTCGAACTGACCTCGATGCGAGGTGAGCCCCTCGAGCCCTCGACGCATTCGCGCGTCAAGGTCGATGGACGGTACTTCAAGGTCTCACCACGGGCTTTTTGGCAGTCGCACCGTGACGCTCCCGAGACGCTGCTCACCCAGGTCCTGGCCTACGCCGACGTACAGGCCGGTGACCATGTCGTCGACCTGTTCAGTGGTGTCGGCCTCTTCTCCGTGCCGTTGGCCAAGCGAGTCGGCCCCGGTGGCAAAGTCGTGGCGGTGGAATCCTCGCCGTATGCGGTGCGGGATGCTCGGGAGAATGCCGACAGTCTGCGACACCTGCGCGTGCGTGAATGGAGCGTGACCCCACGGGCGGTCAATGACGCCGTCGCGCCGGGCGACGTCGTCGTGCTCGACCCACCACGCTCGGGACTCGCGAAGGGGGTCGCCGAGGCGCTCATTCGTCGCTCACCCCGGCGTTTGGTCTACGTCTCGTGTGACGCCGCCACGCTCGCTCGCGACCTGAAAATCCTGGTCGCAGGGGGCTACGAGCTACGCGATCTCTCCGTCTTCGACCTCTTTCCCATGACTGAACACGTCGAAACCGTGTGTGTCCTTGACAAGGCGGTCTAGGAGGTAGAGAGTGGGCCATGGGTGCGGAGTTTCCGTTCCCATTGAGGAGGTTTGTCAATGACTGTCAAACTGGATCACCACCACCGACTGACCGCACAGAAGCTGTTCGGTCACCCGCTCAATCACAACATCCACTGGGTGGATGCCGTCTCGTTGCTCGCGCGCTTCGGCGACGTCTACGAATCCCACCGGGGTAATTGGGCGTTGCACGTCGACGGCGTGACCCACTCGTTCGGCTCGACACGACCTCGCGACCTCACCGAGGATCAGGTGATCCGCGTTCGCCACTTCCTGATGGCGGCGGGCTTCACTCCCGAGGTGCTTGCGGCATAACGACTACTACGGTGGAAGGGTGCCAGAACCGCTTCGCATCCTGCTCCCACCGTCAGAAACCAAAGCCAGTGGCGGCAGTCGCGAGCGCGGATCGGGCGCCTTTGATCGGCCCCTTCGTCGGTTGCGAGCCGACGTGCGGGCGGGAATCAAGGAGGTACTCGCCGAGGGTGACCTTCAGGTGCTCGCACGCGTCATGAATGCCCGCGGTGACTTGCTCGAGCGCGGCATCGCGACCGCGAAGCAGACTATTACCGGTCGGGGTCTTGTGATGCCCGCGTGGCAACGCTACGAGGGAGTGGTGTGGGGTCACCTCGCGCCCGATGCGCTGAGCGACGAACAACGCTCACGGATTCTCATTCCCTCCGGCCTCTACGGCCTCAACGCCGCCGATGATCTCATTGAGGACTACCGCCTCACGATGAAGGTCACACTTCCCGGGGTCGGCTCTCTCGCCTCTTACTGGCGCGAGGCTGTCGCTACGCTCCTGAACTCCCACGATGGACCGCTCGTGAATCTTCTACCGAAGGAGCACGAAGTGGCGAGTGGGCTGAACCTCGTCGCGCCCGAGCGCATGACCACGGTCGCCTTCGTCCAGGCCTCAGGCACGGGGGCCGCCGGTCACGACGCCAAGGCCGTGAAGGGGGTAGTGGGCGCCGTGTTACTGCAAAAGGGGTGGCGCGGGCTCTCACGATTTACGTGGCGCGGCTGGGTCGCGAACGAGTCGGATGAAGGCTGGCGTGTTGTGGCGCCCGCGAAGACCTCCTAACCCCCTCTACGATGGCTCCATGACACAACCTGTACTCCGCCGTCGACTCCGCACCGGAGGTATCACTGCGGTACTGACGGTGATCACCCTCGGCATCGGGTCACTCTTTTTGACGGTGGGAACCGCCAGTGGCGGTGGTCATCGCCCGCTCCTCGCCACGCTGGTGATGGTGGGGGTCCCGTTGCTGCTCGTGGCCGCCGCCGCGAGTTTCGCGCACGTGGAGGTCGTGGTCTCTCAATCGGTCGAAGGGCCCGGTCTTGAGGTGCGCTACGCCTTTGGCTTGCTGACGCAGCGTTTCCCCGCTGACGCAATTCTCTCGGTGAGTGCAGGGCCGAAGTCCATGATTGAGATGGGTGGCTGGGGCTACCGAGGGTCGCTGCGACTATTTCGCTACGCGGCCTTGGTGACTCGTAGTGGGCCGGCGCTGGAACTCATCTTGACCAACCGCCGGCGTTTCGTCGTGACCGTCGACCAACCAGAGGACTTTGTCGTCGCGCTCACTGCGCCCTAGCTACTTGCGCTTGGGCTTCACAACGGGCTTGTGTTTTACGACGGGCTTCGCTGGCGTGGTGCCGGGCCAGTGTGCGCACAGCGAGAGCGCGACGGGCTTGGCAACACTCAGGTAGGTGTTCGCCACCGCGGCTTCACTGGCCGCCGAGGACGACGCGGCAGCCACGGAGAGGATGGTGCGGTTGCTCTTGCTGCCGTTGAGCAACGTCGTCGCGTTGGTCAGGACGTTCTGGAGGCCAGCTATTTCACTTACGGCCGACGCACTCGCTTGGCCGTACCAACTCTTCAAGGTTGGTGACGGGGCCAAGGTGGCCATGGTGTTCAACTTGATCACGTCACGACGAAGTGTGTTTTGATCGGCGCTCAACGAATTGAGGGCTGTAATGATTGAGCCGAAATCAATGGACGACGGGAGTTCGAGCACGGGGACTGACGTGAGTGAGGCAACCGCACCACAGAACGTTGCTTTCGATGCGATCGTCGAAGCCGATGCAGCACCGGTGCTGAGGGTGCTGGCGGCGAGCGCGAGGGCGCTGACGGTGGCGACGTATCGAGAACTGCGCTTCATAAAAACCCCTTGATCGTGACAGCCTCCATGGTACGAGTGGTTTCTCACTATGGGGTAAGAATTGCGAAAGAGTTGGGATACGGATCAGTCGTGGCACTCTGCAACACTTAATCGATGCGAGACCTTGTACTCCCGATCGACGACGGCGACCTTCGTTTGCGCCAACTTACCGAGGATGACTTCCCTGACCACACGCGACTCTTCTCACTGCCGAGCGTCGTTCGCTATCTCTACGAAGACGTGCTCGCGGGGGAGGAGCTCCGAGCACACTTCGAAAAACGCCTCTGGCGTGGCCTTCCCGCTGAGGGCGAGTGGGCGAATCTCGCCGTAGTGCAGGGTGATCGATTCCTCGGCGAAGTTGGCTTCGGTCTCAGCGACGCGACACATCGGACCTGTGAAATTGGCTACGTGTTCTTGCCGGAGGTTGGTGGTTTCGGCCTGGCCACGCGCGCCACGCGCGCCACCGTCGACCTATGTTTTGACGTGCTGGGGGCTCATCGCGTCACGGCTCGCCTCGATGCTCGCAATCACCGCTCGGCCGCACTCGCGCAACGACTGGGGTTCCGTCGCGAGGCACACTACGTCGAGAATGAATTCGTCAAGGGGGAGTGGACCGATGAGGTTGTGTACGCCGTTTTGGACCGCGAGTGGCATTCGTCGCAGCACCCCCTCCCGCGTTCCTCGAAAACTCGAGCAAGTGCGGGATAGTGTCACCAGAAGAACTTGAAAAAGCAACCACCATCGCAGAGCAGCATCTGGCGGAACCATAATCCGGAACGTAGCTGACTCGCTCGTTCCGCTCGAAGGCGACGGTGTCCAGACGGCAAAATTGGCGCCCCGGCCCCACGGACGCAGCGAGTTGTCATGAAATGATCGCAGCAAGAGATTCCGTGCCACTAAGAGTGTTATGTATAATAATAACAACATGAGCCAAGCAGCTGAACTCGTTCGCAAAATGCGCCTCAACAGCGGCCAGCCGTTGCGGGAACTGGCTCGACGTGCCAAGACTTCGGCGCCGGCTCTCGTCGACTACGAGGCCGGACGTCACGAACCGCGACTTTCCACGCTGCATCGCTTAGCCGAGGCGTCAGGTTGTGACCTCATCGTTGAGCTGCGCCCTCGGTTGACTCTTCCTGAGCGCCGTACTCTCGCGCTGCACGAGGCGGTAGCCGAGAAGCTGCTCAAGGATCCCGAGGCGGTGTTGGAGAAGGCCCGCGGGCAACTTCAGGTAATGTCGAAAGCTGACTTTGAAGGACGCGCTTCGAAGTACCTCGCGACCTGGGCACGCCTGCTGGAAGGACCGGTCACCGAGTTAGCCGCCGCGATGGTCTCGACCGATCAGTCAGCGCGGGACTTGCGCCAGAGTAGCCCTTTTGGCGGCGTGCTCAGTGACGAGGAACGGCTCACTTTGATTCATCGGGTGACGGTACTCGCTTGAACCGCAGCCAGCTCGAACACATCATCAGAGCGTCAGGGGACGTGCTCAAAGAGGACGCTGTGATCATCGTTGGATCGCAGTCGATTCTCGGCAGTTCTCCGGAAGGTCTACCCCGAGAAGTGACGCTCTCTACCGAAGCAGACGTGATGGCCGTGAGCGACCCGACCGGGGCGAAGGCGCTGCTCATCAACGGCACAATCGGGGAGTTCACCCTGTTCGACGTCGAGTACGGCTACTACGCCGAGGGGGTCGAGGAGCCGCTTTGCCGGTTTCCTCCCGGTTGGAGGGAGAGGCTCATTCCACTAAACACGCCGGCAACCGAAGGAGTGACCGGCTTGTGTGCGGAACCACACGACCTCGCAGTCGCTAAGTTGCTGGCCGGACGAGATAAGGA
>CAIKBU010000112.1 GCA_903825765.1 uncultured Actinomycetes bacterium
CCGGGCTGGGAAGCCCGCGTTGACGGGGTAGTGCAGCCACTCATCATGCTCGCCCCCGCGCTGCTCGGCGTCAGCGTCGGGCCCGGTGTCCACCACGTCGTCTTTTCGTACCACGGCTACGCGGCCTACCCACTGGACCTCACGGTTGCGGCGATCACGTTGGTCGCCGTGGGTGTGGGCGAGGTGTGGTGGCGCCGGCGCTTCCCAGCGGTGACCACGGTCGCAGACCTCACGGAGTAGGGCGTCAGTACCGGGCACTAGGGTGCCTGATGACGATTCGTAGGAGGAGTAGTCGTGGCGTTAGTGCTACCCATGGGCTTTGATGTGCAGACCATCACCAACGTTGAAGAGCGCATGGTGGTTGACATCTTGCAGCATCGAATGAGCGATGAGTGGTTTCTCATTCCAAATTTTCTCTTCAAGGCCGATGGTCAAGATGCCGAAACCGACATTGTGTTGCTCCACCACCGCTACGGCATCGGCATCATCGAAGTGAAGGGCGGGGGGGTCGCGGTAGACCGCGGCGTGTGGGTTGGAACCAAGCATGATCCGGTGGCGCAACTACGCAAGAACATGTACGGTCTGCAGCACGTGTTGGCGGCTGAAACCAAGGAGCGGTATCTCCAGGTCTTCGGTGCGATTTGCCTTCCGAACGTGACCAAAATAAAGGGTCGCCGACCCGACGGCCTCAACGAGGCGCAACTCATCCTTAGGCCTCAACTCGAGGACGCGGTGAATGCGGTGATCACGATGTTCTCGACGCCGTACTGTTCGGCGCCGCTCGCGCCCGACACTCTGCAAACAATCATTGACTACTTCGTGCCGACGGCAGAATTCGTCTACGAACCCGCTGGCGTGGCGCAGTACATTCGCCGAGAAATCGACGTCATCTGCGACACGCAGGTTGACGCGCTCTCGTGTCTCGACGTGCACAATCGGGTCTTCATTTCCGGTCGGGCCGGTACCGGCAAGACCTACCTGGCCACGACGTGGGCTCGGACTGGTCTCTACGCCGAAGAGGAAGAAAAGCCCAAGCGCGTTCTCCTCACCTGTTACAACGATCCCCTCGCGCAACGACTCCAGACCCAGTTCGCCACCATGGATTCGAACGGCGATGAGGATGATCCAGTCCTCGTGGTCGGCGCATTCTGGCGCACGGTGGTGAACCTCGAGGGCATGCCCCCAATCACCATTCGTGAGGGGGACACTGCGTTTTGGACGGAGGAGCTTCCCGCACACATCATGAAGCACTGGGACAAAATCACGCAGCGCTTTGACCGCATCATTGTTGACGAGGCCCAGGACTTCTCACCCGCGTGGATCGGCCTCCTTGAATCACTGCTCGATCCCCGGGGTGACGGCAAGTTCTTCCTGTTGGCCGACATGCATCAAGAAGTCATGGCGCGTGGCTTCAGTATTCCGAGTATTGCGGCGGGCTGGGTGCACGGTGAGCTGCGCCATAACGTCCGTAATTCTCGCGACATCGCGCGGCTCGCTCGACGGTTCCTCGACGGCTCGGTGGCGTTCCCGGGGTTGCCCATGAGTGAAGAACTGCTGGGTCTCGTGGCGGAGAAGGCCACCGAAGTGGTGGTGGGCGTCAACGACTGCCTCGCTCGGCTTCGCAGTGTCGATGTGCATCCCCGTGACGTGTTGGTCGTGGCGAGTGATTCAACACTGCGCGACCTCTTGCGTGATGAGCTGCGCTTGAGCAAGGTTGACGACGTGGACCGGGCAACACCGGCCTGTGAAACGGCACACCGTGCCAAGGGGCTGGAGTACGCCGCCGTGATTGTCGCCGTGGGGCCCAATGGGATGCGAACCACCGACTTGTACGTTGCGGTAACGCGTGCCATTAATCGACTGTACGTCGTCGGCCCCCACGAGTTACTGGCGCGAGTGCAGTTGGTCTAGTGGGAGCGCTTCGGCAACCGGAGCCGGTTTTGGCTAATAGCTGAACCGAGGAGAACAATGCCCGCGCCGACTGGTTGGTACCAGTACAAGTGCTCGTGGAGAAAGACGATACCCACCACCGAGGCGACGAGTGGCGACCAGTAGGTGACCGTTGACGCTGTCGATGGTCCCAGGAGCTGAATCGTCCGGAAATTCCACATGAAGGCGAGTCCACTGCTGAATGTGCCGAGCACCACAATGGCACTCGCGGCACGAACGGTAACGGGGTGACCGTTGAATCCGTCGAGGATGAAGGTGGGGGCGAGCACCACCACGCTGATGACGAGCTGGGTTGTCGACAGCGCGACGGGGTGAATACCGAGCGGGGTGATGTGGCGTCGAATATAGGGAAAGGTGACGCCGTAGAGGGTGACCGCTGCGAGGAGTGCACCAACGGCCCACCACGGGTTAGAACCGAGGCCCTGCCAAATGCCAAA
>CAIKBU010000113.1 GCA_903825765.1 uncultured Actinomycetes bacterium
ATAGGAGCGGGACGTCGGCGGTGGTATCGAAACCCCGTGGGAGCACCACTACCCCCACGGAGAGGTTGGATCTGCCGAGGGAGACGGCAGATCGCGACTTGCAACTTCACCACCGTTTTTCCCAGTCCAGTCACTGAAAGCTGCGGTGTTGCGGTGAAGTTTTTTCCAACTAGACCAGCGTATATATTGCGTTCATTGTGCGCAAGTAAAAGATTTTTCTACTTTCAAATCTGCGTTCACTCTTGGAAGTGGTGTTAAAAATGAGAGTCCCTCGCCCCGAAGAGCGAGGGGCTCACCCACTTTTCTTCGCTCTACGACAGTGGTGTGCGAATCGTATTGCTCTGACCCGACGACTGACTCGCACCGGCTGACGTGACCGCCACGACAGTGAAGGAGTAGTTTCGCCCAGGGGCGAGGGAGGTGAATCTGGCCGACGTCGTCGCACTGGTGACCTGGGCGCCATTGCTGGCCGTCACGATGTACTGCGTTATGGGCACGCCACCGTTGAACGAGGGGGCCACCCAATTGACCGTGGCCGAAGACGCACTCGTCGCTGACGCTAACACCTGCTGCGCCTGCTGGGGTGTCGTGGCGGCGGTGATGAGGTACGACACCAATGACGGCGAAGAATACGCGCCATTCGAGTTCACGGCCACCACCGTGAAGGTGTAGCTCTGACCATTCGTGAGGCCGCCGAGTGTGCACGAGGTGGTCGTAGAAATACAGTTCTGTGATCCCCCAAGGGCCGTCACAATGTAGCGGGCGATAGTGCCTCCGGCGGCATTCGTTGGCGCCGCCCACGTCAACAGGGCCGACGTGTTCGCCCCGACACCCTGCACCTGTGTCGGGGCATCGGGCGAGGTGAGGCAGATCAGACCGTGGTACGTACAGCCCGTGGGTGCGTTGTCACCGCGCACGTAGATATTGACCTGCGCATTCCCCCCAACGGGAATAACGGGGAAGGCGCTCTGAGCCGTCACGGTCACGAGCGTGCCGTCGGTGGTGGGAATTGTCGTGGCGGAGGCGCCTTGGATGCTCGACAGGGTGGAGCCGGTAGGCAACAAGAAAGTGAAGGTCCACGGCATGGCTCGGGTGCCGTACGGATTGCCGAGTGGGGCGGGAGCGTTAGTCAAGTTGAACGTGCCCTGGTACCCACCCTGGTTCAAGCCCGCGGTGTAATACGCAATCGAGATCGTGATCGGCGTCGCCGACACGTTGACCGGGAGCGAGGCCACCGACGCGGGCCCCGTACCGGCCGCATTCGTCGCGGCCACCGAGAAGGTGTAGTTCTGCTCATTCGTTAGCCCCACCACGGTGCAGGTGGTCGTGACGCTGGTGCAGGTGAGGCCTAGGGGCGATGAGGTCACGGTGTACCCGGTAATCGGCGTGCCACCCGAACTGGTCGGCGCGGTCCAGTGAATGATGGCCGAGGCGTTCGCACCAATGCCCGTCGTATTAAGGGGCGCCGACGGCACCGAGGCCGGAAGTGCCGTCGTCGAGGCACTCGGACCAGCACCCACGATGTTCGAGGCCGTGATTGTGATCGTGTAAGTGGTGCCATTTACGAGACCACTCAACGAGCACGAAAGGGCGACCGTGGCCGAGCAGTTCGTTAGCGACGCGAGGCCAGCCACGGACGCGACCTGCGGCGACACTGAGACGTTGTATCTCAGGGTGGGATACCCACCGTTGTTCGTCGGTGCCGACCACGTCACCACGGTCGATGAATCGTTGTACGAGGTGGCTAGTGGGTTGAGTGGAGCCGAGGGAATCGCACCCGGGGTAGCGTTGGTGCTCGTACCAGGACCCGGGCCCACTCGGTTCGCCGCCGTCACGGTGAAGGTGTAGCTGGTGCCGTTGGTCAGCCCGACGATGGTGCAGGTGAGTGCCGTCGTGGCGAGACACGAAGTCGGCATGGTGACGGTCGGGGACGATGAGACGGTGTAGCTCGTCACCACCGCGCCGCCGTTCGAGATCAGCGCAGACCAGGCGAGGGTCGAGGCACTATCCACGTTGGAGGTCGCCGTTACATTTGTTGGTGCGTCGGGCACCGTGGCCGGCGTCACCGACGTGCTCGCGCCACTTCCCGTGCCCACGCGGTTAGTCGCAGTGACGCTGAAGCTGTACGTCGTGCCATTGGTGAGACCGGAGAAAGTGCACGACGTGGTCGTCACGGCACAGGTGAAGCCAGTTGGTGACGAGCTGACCACGTAGCCCGTAATCACCGCGCCACCATTGGAAAGTGGCGGTGACCACAAGACGGTCGCCGTCTGATTTCCGGCGTTCGCGCTCACGAAGGAAGGGGCTCCCGGCACGGTGGCGGGCGTTGCGCTCGCGGCGGCCGAAGGGCCGGTGCCCACCCGGTTCGTGGCGGCCACGGAGAACGTATAGTTCGTCCCATTCGTGAGGCCGGAGAAAGTGCACGACGTAGTGGTGGGTAACGTCGTGCAGGAATGGCCCGCGGGGACGGAGCTGACGATGTAACTCGTCAGGGCCGCGCCCCCATCGGACGTCGGAGCGGACCAGGTCAGCGCGGCGGTGGCGTTACCACCGAGCACACTGACGTTGGTGGGGGCGGTGGGCAGCGTCGCCGGGGTCACCGACGCACTCCCCGCTTGACCACTCCCTACGGCATTGGTCGCGACTACGGAGAAGGTGTAGAGCGTGCCATTCGCTACCCCGGAGAACGTGCACGAGGTCGTCACCGTCGTGCAGTTGAAACCGGTCGGTGATGACGTCACGGTGTAGCCAGTGATACCCGAGCCACCATTACTAATGGGCGGTGACCACAGCACCGTCGCGGTGGCGTTGCCGCCGCTCGCTTTCACGTTGGTGGGGGCGCCCGGGACGGTAGCAGGGGTCACGGTGGTCGTCGCCGCGGGACCGGTACCCGCCGAGTTTCGTGCGGACACGGACAGTGTGTACGCGGTCCCATTCGTCAAGCCGGTGAAGTGGCAGGTCAGCGCTGTCGTGGTGCACCTGGCGCCGGTCGGTGACGAGGTCACGTTATAGGAAAGTATCGGCGCGCCACCGTCAGACAGCGGAGCAGACCACGAGAGCGTGGCCTGGGCATTCCCCCCAGTGGTGGTCAGATTTGTCGGTGCGCCAGGCACAGTGGTGGGCGTCACGTAGCAATCCCCTTCGGCACCCTCGCCGGTGAGTGTTTCTGCCTTGATCGCGAAGGTGTAGCGAGTGCCGTTCGTCAGCCCAGAGAAGGTGCACGTAGTGGTCGACGTTGTGCAGTTGAAGCCAACGGGGGTGGAAGTGACGGTGTAGCCGGTGATGTCGCTGATTGACGTGCCAATGGGTGGTGACCACGTGAGGGTGGCCGTTGCGTCCCCCGGGGTGGCGCGGATATTGCTGGGGGCGCCAGGCAGGGTCACCGAACCCGTGTGCGCACGTACGTGGTGGGACGATGAATGGTGTGTGAGTGCCGAGGCTGGCGCCTGACCCGACTGGGACGCCAGGCTGACGCCAAGTCCGACAATGACCGCAACAACCGCGAGAGCAAGCCGGCGGCGGCGATAGAGAGCACTGCCGAGGGAGGCAACGTGACGCTTCATTGGTACCCTTCAAACGTAGAAATGACCGAAGTACGGAGGTACTTCGAGCTTTTGAACGTCGTCAGTGGTGAGACGAAGTTTCTGTCGCGGCTAGCACGACCTCCTCACTATAGCAAGAAGAAGAAAAACTTTTCATTTCTAAAAAATAGTTTTGATCGGGAGATTCTGATTGCCAGAGACCCGCCGCTCACCCGAGGGAAGAAGGAAATGTGCCTCCCTCCGGCGTCAGCCAGAGGGAGGCACATTCGTTTCCCAGTTTTGTCATGAGTCTCAGACTTCGACAGACCAGAGAGAACTACCAGAGACGAGACCCTAGAAGAGTCTCATTTCTCAACTACAGCCGCTGGTGGCGCCGCAGCTCGAGCAGACGTAACACGAGCCGGCACGCTGCATCGAGTTGCCGCACTGGTAGCACATCGGGGCGTCGCGCTGTTCGGTGCGCTGGATTGGTGCGTCCGTGGGCTTGGGCGTCAGGTCGATCAGTGTGGGCTGGACCGTCATGCCGACCGTTGGCGTCGCCTGTTCGGCGACCTCGGGCAAGGTGGGCTGGATGCGCTCCGACGTGGACAGTACGCCGAGCTCTTCGCGCTCACGCGGAGGCAAGTAGTCCAGAGCCAGGCGACGGAAGATGTAGTCGACGATCGAGGTGGCGATGCGCAAGTCGGCGTCATCGGTCATGCCCGAAGGTTCGAACTTCATGTTCACGTACTTGCGCACGTAGGTGGACAGCGGCACACCGTGCTGGAGGCCGAGGCTGATCGAGATCGAGAAGGCGTCCATGATGCCGGCCAACGTCGAACCCTGCTTCGAGACCTTGACGAAGACTTCGCCGGGACGGCCGTCTTCGTACTCACCGACGGTGACGTAGCCTTCGCAGTCCGCAACGCGGAACGAGAAGGTGGTCGAGACACGGCGGCGGGGCAGGCGCTCACGCACGGCACCGACAACAACCGACTCCTGCACCGCGGGAGCGTTCGAGGCAACCTCGAGGGCCTTCTCCAACTCGGCAATGCGAGTCTTGAGCTCAGCGGCGACCGAGTCGGTGGCAACAATTGAGCTGGTCGATTCGCCGTCCTTGCCATCCTTCTTCGCAGTCGAGAGAGGCTGGCCGACCTTGCAGTTGTCACGGTAAATGGCGACGGCCTTGATGCCGAGCTTCCACGCGTCCATGTGCAGGTTCTCAACGTCCTCAATGGTGGCGTCTTCGGGCATGTTGACGGTCTTCGAGATCGCACCCGAGATGAAGGGCTGGATGGCGCCCATCATCTTGACGTGGCCGAGGTAGTGAATGGTGTTGTCACCCATTGAGCAGGCGAACACCGGCAGGTGTTCATTGCGCAGCTCCGGGGCACCGACGATCGACTTGTTCACGTCGATGTACGCAACAATGGCCTCGACTTCAGTGTCCGAGTAGCCGAGCTTGCGCAAGGCGCGTGGCACGGTCTGGTTCACGATGGACATGTTGCCACCGCCGACGAGCTTCTTGAACTTCACGAGACCGAGGTCGGGCTCAACACCGGTGGTGTCGCAGTCCATCAACAGACCGATGGTGCCGGTCGGCGCGAGGACCGAAGCCTGCGCATTACGGGTACCGTACTTCTCACCGAGATCAACGGCCTCGTCCCAGGCTCCTTGGGCGGCGAAGAGCACGTCGAAGAACTTGTCTTCGACGTTGGCGATCTCGTACGAAGCGGCACGGTGCTTGCGCAGCACGGTGAGCATGGGGCCTTCGTTTTCGGCGTAGCCGTCGTGGGCGCCCATGCGACCAGCGGTGCGGGCCGAGGTTGCGTAGGCGTGACCGGTCATCAATGCCGAGATCGATGCGGCCAAGGCGCGACCCTGGTCGGAGTCGTAGGCCATACCAGAGGCCATCAACAGGGCACCAAGGTTGGCGTAGCCAATGCCGAGCTGACGGAACTTGCGGCTGTTCTCGCCAATCTGCTCCGTTGGGTAGTCAGCCGAGCCGACGATGATTTCCTGAGCGGTGAAGAGGACCTCGACCGAGTGCTTGAAGGCCTCGACGTCGAAGCGGCCGTCCGAGAGGAGGTACTTCATCAGGTTCAAACTGGCCAGGTTGCAGGCCGAGTTGTCGATGTGCATGTATTCCGAGCAGGGGTTCGAGCCGTTGATACGGTCGGTGTTTGAGCTGGTGTGCCAGTCGTTGATGGTGGTGTCGAACTGGAGGCCGGGGTCGGCGCACTCCCAAGCGGCACGGGCAATCTGTCGCCAGATGTCCTTGGCCTTGACGGTGCGCACTACCGTCTCACCATCACGGCTCATCAGGTTCCAGTCACCATCGGCGATGACGGCGTGCATGAAGTCGTCGGAGATACGCACCGAGTTGTTGGCGTTCTGGTACTGAATCGAGGTGATGTCCTTGCCGTCGAGGTCCATGTCGAAGCCGGCGTCGCGCAGGACACGGGCCTTCTTCTCCTCGTTGGCCTTGCACCAGATGAACTCTTCGACGTCGGGGTGGTCGGCATCGAGGATGACCATCTTGGCGGCGCGGCGCGTCTTGCCACCCGACTTGATGGTGCCGGCGGAGGCGTCCGCACCGCGCATGAAGGAGACGGGGCCCGACGCGGTACCGCCGCCCTCGAGAAGCTCAGCGCTCGAACGGATCTTCGAGAGGTTCACACCGGCACCGGAGCCGCCCTTGAAGATGATGCCCTCTTCGGTGTACCAGTTGAGGATCGAGCGCATCGAGTCCTTGACCGAGAGGATGAAGCAGGCACTGCCCTGCTGGGGGACGCCCTTGACACCAATGTTGAACCAGACGGGTGAGTTGAAGGCGGCCTTTTGCGTCACCAGGAGGTGCTTGAGTTCCGCGGAGAAGGCGTCAGCCTCTTCAATGTCGGCGAAGTAGTCCTTCTCGATGCCCCAATTGGTGATGGTGTCGACGATGCGGTCAACGACCTGCTTGAGACTGGTCTCGCGCTCAGCCGTCCCGAGCGTGCCACGGAAGTACTTCTGCGCGAGGATGTTGGTCGCGTTAACGGACCACGAAGCCGGCACCTCAACGTCGAGCTGCTCGAAGGCAACCGAGCCATCGCGGAAGTTCGTGAGGCGCGCGTCGCGGCGGTCCCAGACGATCTCGTCGTAGGGGTGACGTCCGTCAGTGGTGAAGTAGCGACGGAGTCCAATTCCTAGACGCTGTGGTGCGATAGCCATGTCAATCTCTCTTTTCCGGTGTGGGTGGTGCAACTCGATGTGACTCGTGAGGCGAAGCGGTTGGGAAGACGAGGTTACTCCCTCGGCGACCCCACCCACTACATGTAGTGGTGGAGCCACTACCCGTCGCAAGATGCTGTGTTATTACACCACTGTAATTACACCGTGTCAATACTTCGTGCACCATTTTGTTTCGCCGTGATGAACTTCATTCGAGAACCCAGTATCTAGCCGGAAATTACCCTCGTTAATTTTTTCACAAGGCCGCGGGGCTCGGTGACCGTTGTGCGACGTCGGCGTGACGACTCCTCGCACCATCGATGCGACCGACGTGGCGATGCATTTCCCAGCGAAGAAGTGACCACAATATTTGGCCGCCGCGCCTTCGAGGCTATGCCTCGCGTGGCACCGCGTTTTCTCAACTCGTTCACTCGGATGAGTGACAGCAGACCTCCGAGCGAACGAGCGCCACACTCATCACCGTCGCAGCTGCGCCCTGCAACGTATGAAGACACCTCTACGCGCCACGGCCCGACTGCTACGCAGGCGACGAGAGCAACGTGGCCAGCAGGGCGCGCACGTGGGCCTTTGTTGAGTCGATGATCGGCACCGGTGCATCCGACTCCTCGATCAACAGACCCAACTCGGTGCAGCACAGTCCGACCGCATCAGCGCCGCGCTCAATCAAGCGAGCAATGAGTGACTCCAGCCAGGCTTTCGACTCGGGGCGCACTACGCCACGGGTCAATTCGTCGTAGATGAGGCGCTGGAGCTCGTCAATTTCCTCCGCGTCGGGCAACACCACCGCGAGACCCTGGGCTCGAAGAGCGTCGACGTAGAAGTCCTGCGTAAGTACGTACTTCGTACCGAGCAGTGCGAGCGTGCTCCCCCGCGTCGCCTTGACTTCGTTCGCCACACAGGTGCGCACGTCCAAGACCGGAATCGACACCGCGTCACGCACCTCGTCGTAGTTCTTGTGCATGGTGTTCGCGCCAATGGCGAGCACCGTGGCGCCGGCGCCTTCGAGACGCTGGGCGGCCGCAACGAGACGTTCACCCGTGGCGACCCAGTCGTTGGCCTGCTGCAGCGCAACGAATGCAGCAAAGTCCACAGACTCAATGAGCATCGGTGGCTGCGACCACGCAGTTGGCCCCTGATAGAGCTGGTTCGCGTAGCGGTAGTACTCGGCGGTGGCCATCCACGAGAGCCCGCCAATGAGGCCGATGCGGCCGGTCACGAGGACAGGAGGGGCAACGCTCGCTTCAAGTTGTGAATAGCCTGACGAGTCCGCAGTTCGTTCTCGATCAACGCAAAGCGGACGTGACCATCACCACCCTCGCCAAAGCCCACGCCCGGACTGGTCGCCACCTCAGCCTCAGTGATGAGGTGCTTGGCGAAATCGAGGGAGGCAAAGCCCTCGGCGCGGTAGGGCTCGGGGATGGGGGCCCAGATGAACATCGACCCCTTGGGGGCCGCGACTTCCCAGCCAATGCGGTTGAGCCCCTCAATGAGCACATCACGGCGTACTTGGTAGATCTCGCGCAACTGGTCGGGGTAGTCCGAGGCCTCGTTCATGGCCACAATGGCGGCAATCTGGACGGGCTGGAAGGTGCCGTAGTCGAGGTAGGACTTCAGTTTGGTCAATGCGGCGACGACTTCGGCATTGCCAACCATGAAGCCGACGCGCCAGCCCGCCATTGAAAAGGACTTCGTCAGGGTGTAGAGCTCGACGCAGCACTCCTTGGCGCGAGGCACCTGAAGAATCGAGGGCGGCTGGTAGCCGTCGAAGCCGAGATCGGCGTAGGCGAAATCGTGGACGATGATGACCCCGCGCTCGAGGGCGAAGTCCACGAGGCGTTGCATGAAGGGCAGGTCCACGCTCGCACTAGTCGGGTTGTGCGGGAAGGAGCAGATGATGACGCGGGGCTTGACCGGGGCGCGGTGCCAGGCGTCGAGTAGGCCGGCGAAGAAGTCGTCGCCGGGGTCATTGCTCGACGAACCGGGGTCGACCATGGGTACGGTGATCACCGTGGCGCCGGCGAAGCCGGGGCCAGCCAAGTGAATCGGGTACGAGGGGCTCGGCACGATGGCGGTGTCGCCGGGGCCCAGCAATACCCACATCAGGTGGGTCAAGCCCTCCTTGGCGCCGATGGTCGTGACGACTTCAGTGTCGGGGTCGAGGTCGACGTTAAACACCTTCTTGTAGCGAGTGGCCATGGCGAGACGAAGGTTGGGCAAACCACGCGACGCGCTGTAGCGGTGGTTCTTCGGATTATGGGCCGCCTCGGCCAGCTTCTCCACCGCGATGTCCGGACTTGGCAGGTCGGGATTGCCGAAGCCGAAGTCGACGACGTCGCGCCCCTGCGATCGAGCAGCCGCCTTTAGTCCGTTGATGTGGGCAAAAACGTAGGGAGGCAATCCGTTGATGCGACGAAATTCCATATCAAACGCTACCGCATCGCTCCACGAGTCCACTGTGACAAATGGTCAAGATTCACCCCTGGGGTGTAGATCACCCAGGAGGCGCCGACATTCGCCATGGCGTCCAAGTGCTCGTACATCGCTTTGGGCGAGTCATCACCCTCAACAAAGGGCACTGGACCGGCCCAGTTGACGCGTGACGAGGCCGCCACGGCGGCCGTTTCGTCAACCCTCATATGCCAGCAGTTCACCTCGGCGCCCAGTTCCGCCGCGAGCGCCCGAATGGGGGCCGAGGTGCCACCGAGGAATATCGGCATTGCTCCGTCGAGGAACGAGGCGACCTCGCGAATCATCTCGCGTCGAGATTCTGGGGCGAGAAACGAGAGACCGAAGGCGTCGAGTTCGTCGCGACTGGCGCTGTCACCCGTCCCGATTCCGACTATGACGTTGCCCGGCGTGATGTCATTCAAGCGAAGAAAGCGTTCGGCAATCTGACCCGGCGACATCATGCCGACCCGCGCTACCAAGGTGCCGACCTTTAATGACGGGTAGAGCCGGCCAACCCGAGCGAGCACCGGAAACGGCGCGAAGGATGGTCGATCGGGGCTACCGAGCGGCCACAGGTGGTCGTAGGCGAAGACGCCATCGATGCCGAGTTCGACACAGCGTGCCGCGACCTCGAGGGCGTCATCCGTCGAGCGACGAAAGGTTGGCAGAACAACGCCGAGTTTCATGCACTTCGCTGCATGGCGATGAGGGCTGCACCAAGGGCGCCGGTGTGGGCGCCGAGCGTCGAGGGCACGACCTCAAATGACTGGTAGGTCTCAGCCGCCATGATCATGGTGACCATCTCGGCGGTCGCGACCGGCAACAACTCCCCCGCCGCACTGGCGAGGCCGCCACTGATAACGAACGTGCCAATGTCAAAGAGTTCGACGAGGTTGGAGAGTCCGAGTGCTATCCACCAGGCCAGCTCACCCAGGATGGCCTTCGCCTCAGCTGAACCCTCGGCGGCAGCGGTGGTCACGTCTTCGGCGCGGACACGCTCTGGGTCGCCACAGGCCAGAACGAGTGCTGGAAGGCGGCCTTCGTTGGCAGCGCGAGTGGTCAGAAGTCCGAGTCCGGACCCACTGGCGTAGCGCTCCCAGCAGCCCTGCTTGCCACAGTTGCAGCGAATACCGCGCGCCTCGACAATCATGTGGCCCACCTCGCCACCGAAGCCGTTGCGACCTCGAATCAGCTGATTGTTCGCGATGAGACCACCACCAATGCCGGTACCGAGGGTAATCATGGCAAAGTCGCTGCGCCCCTGACCGGCACCCCACGCGTGCTCCGCTACCGCGGCGGCGTTCCCGTCATTCTCCATGTGTACGTGTCGCGATCCACAGCGTTCGAGCAGAAGTGCCGGAAAATTCGCCCCGGAGGCCGTCTGCAAATTGGGGGCGAAGGCCAGCGAACCATCACGACGAACCAGTCCGGGCAGCCCAATACCGACGGGCGTCTCGATGACGTCGAGGTCGTTGCGAGTACAGAGTGCCGAGACGGTATCGGCCAAGACGTTCGCGATGACCACGCCGGGGGCACTGCCGTCGAGGTGTGGAGTGGCGACGCGTTCTTGATCGATCACGACGCCGGACTCACTGACCACCGCTGCGGCGATCTTCGTGCCCCCAACATCGAGACCAATTGCTTGTGTGCGCTGGCTCACCGATTGCTCCTAACGAAAAAGTTCTCTGTGTAGATTAGGCACTGGCCGGCTCCTCGTAGTGGTCAAAGGGCGCCAGTCCCTGGCTCAACGTGCCCGCTAAGGTGCGCCAGTCCCACGTCCGCTCCGCTACCGCACGGGCCTGGTGCGACAACACCGCTAGACGATCGGGGTCATCCATGAGACCACTAATCGCGTCGGCGAGTTCGCGAGGTGATCGCGTCTTCTCGAGGATAAGCCCCGTCACTTCATGACGAACCGCTTCGTGACTCCCGCCGGATCGTCCCGCAATCTGCGCCACGCCGGCGGCGGCGGCTTCGACAAAGACGATCCCGAAGCCCTCTTGCTCTAAGCCGAGCCAGCGACTTCGACAGTTCATCACCATGAGGTCGCTGGCCCCGAGGAACCCTGGGAGGAGCTCGTCGTCGACACGACCGAGAAAGGTCACGGGGGCATTTTTCGCGTTCGCCAACTTCTCGAGACGTTCGCGGTCTCGCCCATTGCCACCAATGAGCACGCGAAGTTGGGGGTGCAGTGGGGCGAGCAGGGCGGCGGCTTCAATCAGGATGTCAATGCCCTTGCGGGGCACCAGCCGCGAATAGGAAGCAATGATGAACTCGTCGTCGCTGCGGCCGAGTTCACGGCGTACCGCCGAGCGCTCCTGCGCATCCAGTGGGACAAAGCGTTCGGTGTCCGCCCCCGGTGGGACTTGAAGAACGGGGGGCAGGTACTCCCCCAGACTGTGGCGCGCCACTGATTCGGGATAGGTGCCGGCACAGACCACGACCTCGGCGTGACGGAGCACTGAGCGAAGCGTTGAGGCCACCACCGGAATACGACCGGGAATCGTCACTTCCGCACCGTGCAGGACCACGCCATACGGGCGGGAAAGAAAACGTCCGAGCAGGCCAAGTGGCCACACCGGATCGAGCAAGACCAGGTCTGGTTGGTGTCGCTCAATGGCCGCTTCTATCTGGCGATAGGCCGACCAGGTGGGTGCGAAGAGCGTCTTCGCTGGCACTCGTTCAATGACCAAGTCACTCGCGGCGTCGAAGGCGGCGGCGTCAGGGTGCGACGAAGCGGTCAGCACAGCGGCTCGACCTGGTTCGAGTCGTTTCCAGAGTTCATGTAAGTAGACCTGGATACCGCCGGTTTTTGGCAGGTAGTCATTGGTCACCAGGAGGTGGCGTGCCATAGGACCACGCTACTAACTCTCCCTGGTCACACTTCGCTTTCGCTGAGGCGTCGGAACTTGAGCCGAGGGATCATGCCCTGGGAGCTCAGCAGGGTTGCCACGTCGGCCTCCTCGGCCGTCATCTCGAGCACTTCGGGCTCGCCACCGAGAACGTAGCTCACGAGGCATTCACTGCAGTCCGGCGTGGACCGACGAATGCAGTCGGTGCAACTAATGGACAACTCAATTTCCTTAGACATGTCGTCACCTTTCATTTGTCACCACTCTTAGCGATGACTGTGACATCAAAGGAAGGCGACCACCTCGTTGATCAGGTGCGCAACGCCAAACGGCACCCCTTCGGCGATGACGGTTCCGTTGGTGCCATCAATGAGCATCCAAAATGGCGGCCATCGAACGTCGAGGGCGGTGAGCAGTTCCGGCGACACCAACCTCGTGTGCGAACTATCCAACCAGGCCGTCTCATTGGAGTGCGCGCCGGCGAGGAAAAGTATTTCGATGCCGAGTTTGTCATAAGTGCCGTAGGAGGCTTCGAGCAACTCGGCGCACCCGTCACAGGATTCCTTGACCGCAATGACGAGATGGCGAGGAGCGAACGTGTCACTCACGGGCTTGCCGTCGGGGGTTATGCCGCCAAAGGATGTCGGTACTTGACGCGCTCGTGGGGCGTCAAACGAATGCATCAGCTATTCGGCGTCAGTGAAGGGCTCGACCGCGCGCCCGTGACCGCACCAACGGCACGACACCGAGTCGACGGTGCGCTGAACAACCTCGGGCTCTTCGATGGTCAATTCGCCGCCCACCGTGAAGTGGTGGAAGGAACGGACCGTCGTCGTCTCCGTTACATCAAATCTGGTGAGGTTGCCACAGGCGGTGCATCGGAAGCGATTCATGACATGCAGACTAGAGGATTAGGCACGGAAACGTTGCGCCCGGCGCCTAGTCAGCGACGAGCGAGGTGACACCGTCGCATGCATCGTCGGCCGCTTCGATTGTGACAGCGACCGCCTCTCTGCGTCAATGAGTCGGACCAGAGCATCGGGGTGGCGTAGTGGACCAAGCGCCAACTCAGTGGTGGCGGTATGCACCGTGACGACGCCGGTACGACGAAGCCGATCGAGACCACGCCGGTCAATCGTGGTCGCCACGATGTCGGCCAGGTCGATACGCTCATCTCGGCGACGGAGTATGCCCCCCTCGCTTCGAATATCGAGGGTGGTCAATCGGATTTGATGCGAGCGCCATCGCCAGGTTCTGGTGCCGAGCACCAGGGCGGCAGGTCCAGCAACGATCGCCAGAATGATCGCCTCGTAGCGGTGGACGAAATGAACATGCTGCGCCGCCCACCAGACCAATCCTCCAAGAGCAGCGGTGATAACCCCGGGCGAGGAGAGCCCCCACGCCACCGGTGTCACGGTGATGACAGTGCGTGGGCCACTCGTGTCGGCCGCGCTCATTAGACGTTTCGCAGTTGCTTGGCGGCCATGTCGAAATACTCGTAGAACTCGGTGTACTGCTGGTCCGTGAGTTCCGACCGAACACTATCGAGCGCGCTCGTCATCGCGGTCATCCAGGCATCACGTGCGCGCTTGGTGATCGCGAACGGAACATGGCGCATTCGCAGTCGTGGGTGACCTCGTTCGATTTCGTAGGTGCGTGGACCACCCCAGTACTGAATGAGGAAAAGAGCGAAGTGGCGCTTGGCGTCAGTCAGGTCCTCTGGGTACATCGGACGAAGGAGTTCGTCAGACTCGACACCAACGTAAAAAGCATCGACGAGACGAACAAAAAAGTCCTCTCCTCCGACCTGCTCGAACATCGTCATTTCCACCTCAGTAGCCTAGGGCGACGAGTCGATAGTATGATGGTCGTCCACGCGGGTATAACTCAATTGGCAGAGTTCCAGCCTTCCAAGCTGGCAGTGCGGGTTCGAGTCCCGCTACCCGCTCTCGTGGGCGCCGCTGACCGCTATGCACGGACATGATCAGGTGACCAGCCTTGGCCCGAGTGCTGGGTCGGACGAAGAATGTCCTCGTGACTTGGTGCGGCCCAGTTGGTTCATCAAAACCAGCCCACACGGTCTGAAGGCGCAATTGACGCCTGCGAAAATGGGGCTCTTTCGCTATTTACCGAATCGCGCAAGCCACTCCGCAAGTCCCGCAGTGCAGCCAGGGGTGCCACACATGCAGTTTCGGTACTTGTTGAGTCGCTCATGCACTTCAGCAAACACTTGATTCGCGAAGTCGTCATCCCCCGCAGCTTCGCTGAGAAAAGCAACGTTGGCGAGGTAGCGCGACTTGCCGATTGCGGCATCATCAACCCTCCGCATTGCGAGCGGCAGTGCACTCCTGACCGCTTCCCACAACGACCGATCGCCATTGCGCGCCAACATAAGGGTGGGGACGAGAACTGAGTCGGCAAAGATTGACGAGAGTGCCGCTGACCAGTCACTGTTCAACACGGCATCCTTGATTACCTCGAGAAGCGGTGACCCCTCCCCCAGTGCCGGGCGATACAGATAATGAATCACCATGAAGACATTCTGGTTCTCGTCCACGCCATCAATCGTGAACGGCCCCCCTGCGTCATCATCCGACCAGGTAGCTACGGCCGCTTCGAAGTGCTCGACTGCTCCTTCGAAGCCCCCACTGCTCGCCGTAGCGATTGCCAGTTCGAAGCGTGAGCGGAACTCGCTCTCGTGTGTGGTGGTCATGTTCGAGACGTCCGTTCCTTGATCTGATTAGGTCACGTACCTACGGTAACAAGATACGCATTCGTAGCAGTCATCGCCGACGCTTCCCCTTGGACTTGGCAGACTTTGGCCGCTTCTGTCTCTCCCGATTCCCGTAGTCAACGTTTTCGCCGGCTGGCGATTGAGAACCGGAGCTCCACGGGGCGTGCCGTTGCCATCCCTTTCGACCTCCGAACGCTTGTTCAGAGAGGCCCTGAATCGAAGCAGGGAAGTCCCTGAGAATGTCAGCGACGTCAGCGGAGAAAGCGGTGTCTCGCTGAACGGCGGGCTCGAGGAATACCAGCATCAGAATTACGTCGTATGTGGTGCACTTCTTTCGCGACGCACCAAGGCTTGGGAAGTACGGACTCTCTCGAAACTTGTCCCGAAATTCGCTCAAGGGAGGAAACGGGAATTGCTTGTCAAAGAAGGCATGGTAGTGACTGGCCATGTTCCGGAGGGTCCGGATTGCTTCGAGCATGCGGCCGAACTCGTTTTCTTTGAGTTGACCACCGGCCGCGCTCGCGTTCGCAAATTTTGCCGCAACAGCTGCGCGGTTCTTTGGGCTCAGGTGCTCATAGATAATGAGGAGGTCACCGAGGCTCATAGTTTCGAGCAGGATCCACAACGGCAAGTGTTGATTTTTGCGCTTGTTCGCATGCCCCTGAATGAACTCAAACTCTTTTTCTCTCATTACTGCGTAGATTCGCTTCTCAAGCCAGTCAACAAACCAGTCCCACTCCGAGAGCTGGACACGAGATCGATGATCCAACTTGCGCGCATGCTGGTTTTTCAATCGGTTGACGTCGTAATTCGCCTCCTCCAGGTACCCATCACCCCGACCAGTGCCGATGCATTCCACGACGGCCGATCGCAGCCGCATTTCAACCTTGCCAATTTGCTCAAGAAGGAGCGCGCTAAGGCGCTGCTCCCACTGCAGTAGGGCGATGACGTCCGAGAATTTTGTGCCGGACCGATAGTCCTTTCGGCGAACCGCTTCCTTCAAAACGGCGAGGTATCCCTTCAAATGAAAATAGCCGACTGCCTCAATCAGATACGCAGCTTCACCCCGCTCACCGTCAATCGTGAGGCCCCGATCTTCGAGCAGGTCGACCAATTCACTGGGACTTTTGAACTCCAACTCGTACGGCTCACGAGCATTCTTCAACTCGGCTAACTCTCGCACCACAATCCCCCAGTCGGTCATCGACTAAAACGTCATAGACTGTAGCCGAGAACACTACGTATCGGCATCGTGCGGACAGCATTCACCGCCGCAATGCAGTCACACCTGCTGGCAATCTCACGTACGTGCGCGAATTCGAACAAAGTGAGGTCAAAGCGAATCAACTGGCCTTGTCCCCCAGCGCCAGCCTCAACTCCTCTAGATTTCAGCCATGACCAAAACTTCAGCTCGATTCGGTTCATGGGCTTCGCCCATCTCTACCCAGCTGCTCGTCAGTGAAGTGGTGGGCTTGGCCTACGCCTTCGTCGATGGCGACGACACGTACTGGATTGAGGGGCGCCCCAGTGAAGGTGGGCGCTACGTTCTCGTTAAGCGAACGAAAGACGGAACCACCACCGATGTGTTCGGCCCCGACTTCGCCGCCCGGACGCTCGTCCACGAATATGGAGGGCTTTGTGTGGCTATCCATAAAGGTGTCGTCTACTTCTCAAACTACGCCGATCAACGCCTCTACCGTGTGGTGCCTGGGCAGTCCCCCGAGGCCATTACCCCCGAACCTCCATCGCCGAGGGCTTGGCGGTACGCCGATCCTCGAATCTCGCCCGATGGCACCACGCTGTACTGCATTCGCGAACGTCACGAGAGTGACGAGGTCATCAACGACGTGGTCGCAATTCCCACGAGTGGTGAGGGCGACGC
>CAIKBU010000114.1 GCA_903825765.1 uncultured Actinomycetes bacterium
AACTCCAGCCAAGCGCTGCGCTTGATGCCACCCTTTTCGGCCAGCACGGTGATCTCGGCCATGGCCTGGGTCACGATGCCGAGCATCATGTTGTGGCAGATCTTCACGAGGCGAGCGACTTCGTCGTCACCAACGAAGACCGCCGACTTCGAGATGTTCTCGAGGTAGGGCTTTACGACGTCGTAGGCCTCGCGGGCACCCGAGACGGCCTGGGTGGCGTTGCCGGACGAGACCACCTTGGGGTTGCCGCTGATGGGTGCGGCCAGGAAGGCCGTGCCACGAGCTGCGCAGGCGGCGCGCACGATTGCCGAGGTCTCCACCGAGACCGTGGAGCAGTCGACGAGAATCTTTGGAGCGTGGTCGGGGTTGGTCAACACGCCGTTAGGCCCGGTGGTCACCTCGATCAAGTCGTCATTGGCCGAGACCATGACGAAGACGATGTCGCGGTCACCGAGTTCGGCGGGGGTGTCGACGACGAGGCTCGAGACCGCTTCGGCCTTGGAGCGAGTGCGATTCTGCATGGTGACGTCGTTACCGGCTTTAATTAAGCGACCGGCCATTTCGGCGCCCATGCGACCGGCGCCCATCCATCCAAGTGTGTGTTTCATTAAGCCTGTCCGCTTTCTTTGCTGCTCTGGGTCCCACCACCGAAGTGGAGGGTGCCGATTTCGGGGTGATTCAGCACGTCACTGCCGTTACCGGAGGGACGGCCGTGTCCGTTCTCGAGGGACCACCACCGGCGCCTTCGATCATGGCGTCGTAGTTGCGCTGCACGGCTTCAGCCGAGGGCAACGCCCCCAACCAACGCAACGCCAAACGGTTCTTCCTCATGAATCCCCCCAAGGAACTGTGACGTCAGGGCGACGATCTACCCGTCGGGTGGTAATCGCTCCCGCAACTAGGTGTTTACAGTAGTGATTCGCAGAGGGTTCCGCCCAGCATGGGGGTGTGAAATCTTTCCACCACCTTTAAAAGAATTCGGACGGGCACCGCTCAATTCATCGTCAGACTTGTCACGTACGCATCAACGTCACCGTGGGGGGCCATGACTGACACACTGCTCGAAACCGCCGTCGCTCACTGGGGGCCTCGCTTTAACGCAAATGGCGCCAACGCGTCGTTCGCTAAGCTCAGCCCGCTGACCCAACGCGCCTTTCCGGTACGGAGTCGTAGCGCCTCTCTTGAGGGGGTTGCTGCGCGCGATCGCGATTTCGCCGTCGCACTGGTCGCTCGAGATATCCGAGAACCTATCCTTAGTGCCATGGGCGCTAACGACCAACTCTTTCCCGTGAGTGATGGCCAGCGCCTTGCCGATGAGGCCTCCGGTCCGGCCGAACTGGCACCCCTGGCCAACGGCAATCACGGCCGTGCCACTGGCATCAACCACGTTCGCTCCAACGCCGCCGACTGGATGGCGTTTCAACTCTCAACCCCGACTGATTAGGAAGACCCATGACTGACGTCGTAATGCCCCAACTTGGTGAAACCGTTGCCGACGGTACCGTTGCCAAGTGGTTCAAGGTCGTTGGAGACACCGTCACCCGTGGCGAACCACTGTTCGAAGTGTCGACCGACAAAGTGGACACCGAAATCCCCGCCCCGGCTGACGGCGTGTTGAGCATCATTCTGGTCGCCGAGGGTGCCACCGTCGACGTGGGTACCGTTCTCGCGCGCATTGGCGACGGCGTCGAAACCGTAACTGAGCCCTCCGCACCCACGACCCTCGCGGCACCTGTCCCCGCGAGCACCGCCCCAGCAGCAGCCGGCTCGACCTCTCGTGCGGGAAACGACGAGAAGCTCTCGCCCGTCGTCCGACGTCTACTCGCTGAAAATAACCTCGACGCCAGCCAAGTCGTCGGAACTGGACCTCAGGGTCGTCTCACTCGCGATGACGTGCTCGCTGCCGTGGCGGCAGCCGCTGTACCGGCCCCCGCCGAGGAAACGACATCGCAGGGCAACGCCGGATCCCTCTCCCCCGTCGTTCGTCGCCTTTTGGCGGAGCACAACCTCGAAGCCGCCGGCATCCAGGGCACCGGACCCCAGGGCCGTCTCACGCGCAAGGATGTTGAAGACGCCCTCGCAAACCCGACCAGTACCACGTCTCGTCATGACGAAGTCCGCATCCCCTTCACCAAAGTGCGTCGTTTGACCGCTGCCCACATGGTGCGCTCAAAGGCCACGTCCCCTCACACACTCATGGTCAAGGAAGTCGACTTCGAACGGGTGGAGCACGTGCGCCGCACTCTCGGCGCCGCCTTCAAGGCTCGTGAGGGGTACTCACTGACCTACCTGCCCTTCGTGGCGGCGGCCACGGTGCAGGCTCTACGTGAATTCCCTCACCTCAACGCCTCGGTCGGCGACGACGAGCTCGTCGTCCACGGCCACGTGAATCTGGGCATTGCTGTCGACCTTGACACCGATGGACTGGTCGTGCCCGTACTGCACGACGCCGACGACATGTCAGTGCGCACCCTCGCCGCGGCTATTCGCGACCGAGCGCTGCGCGCTCGTGAGAAGAAGCTGGCCGTAACCGATATGGAGAGAGGCACGTTCACCATCTCCAATCCCGGCCCCTACGGAACCTTGTTAACTGGCGCCATCATCAATCAACCGCAAGTGGCGATTCTGGCCACCGACGGCGTCAGCCGCAAGCCCGTCGTGGTCACGGACATCTTCGGTGGCGAGTCCATTGCCATCCATTCCGTAGGTCTCGTGGCATTGACCTTTGACCACCGCGCCATCGATGGTGGCTACGCCGCTCGCTTCCTCGCTCGTCTGAACGACATCATCCAAACCCGCGATTGGACCGCTGGTCTCTAGACCGCGTGGAAACTAGATAAAGTCCCCCTATGACTAGAGACCGCATTCTCGAGGCGTCCACCCACGAAATTGAACGCAACGGAGTCACTATGTACCGCGTCAAGCGCGTGGCATCCGAAGCCGGCATTTCCGTGGCGCTGCTCTATAGCTACTTCTCGGACCGAGAAGAACTCATCGCCATCACAATCGTTCACCGCTTTCGCCAGGTACTGCTTGCCCAGGCCGAAAATTGGGCGCCGCTTCGCGACATAGAGACCACCGAGCAACTTCGCCTTGCTCTCGACGTCATGATCGCCGACGCGCAAGATCCCGCGCGCGACGAGCAGCGCCTCTTACGCATTGAGGGCATGTCATTCGCCCACCACACTCGCACGGCCTCGGAGGGCATCGCGCAGGCGAAGCAGGAAGTCTCGGCGAGAATTGTCGAAATTGTCGCACCCCTCGAGACAAAAGGCCTGCTCGCCCCCGGTGTCACGGCGGTGGCCTTCGCTCGCATTTGGTACGCCCTGTTCTCGGGTCAGATTACCCTCCAGGGGGAGCATCCTCTGTCCATTGACAATGACACTTGGCTCGAGGCGCTGCGTGTGGTAGCCAACGCGGTGGTCGCCCCCTAGACAAACAGAACCAGTACGCTCGACCCATGTCTCGGCGCCCCGTCGCGGTTTCTTACGCTGGTCGCGGGAGCAACATTCAGCGTGACGGTCGGCGGCGCGTACGACGACATCACTTTCGTGCCCGTTTGGTGCTGGCAACCGCGACAACTCCGTCAGGCCGGCGGGCACCACATTGAGCACCGTGGTGCCCACCACGGCCGCCACTGGCTCGATCACCTCGAGCCCCATCATTGCCGACGACACCCGACATGGCACCACCACTCGAAAGCGCTACCCCGTTGATCAGTCCACCGTGGTAGAGGAATTCACCAATTTCGTACTCATGAATCGGATCTTGGTCAAACAGGGCTGGAAATCTATGGCGGCGATGGCTTCTCCGGTGGCGGCGGTTCCTGCATCATCGATACCGTCCCCTCCCCCTTCTGCAATCGCGCTCAGGGATCTACCCTTGACCGCCCCTACGCCACCGGTGCTGACCCCTCGGACTTCCTCACCAACGAATACCCTCCCGGGCTTTCTCATGGAAAAAGAAGGCCTCAACCCAGTCAGTATCGTCGAGGCCACTTGGCTGTCCGCGGAACTCAGTGGTCAGCAGTACGTTCACATCATGGGGCTCATGACGGCAACTCCCTCCATCGTCCTTTTGAGCAGTCGACGTGATGACGCCGTCGACGAGGGTCGCTAGCCGAGTCCCAGTTGGGGCGCGGCGGCGAGAGAGAGGCCCACGACGCGTGGACCACGCTTCGCACTCGCGGGATAGA
>CAIKBU010000115.1 GCA_903825765.1 uncultured Actinomycetes bacterium
ATCTAGCCATCAAAGCCCGTACTGGCTTTTAGCTCTCGTTCTTCCGTTTTCAAGGAGCGACAACACACACGAGCAAGCTCGGAGGTGTGAGTACACCGTCTCAGGATTTCTCCTTCGACTCCCAGGTTCTGATTACTCAGAACTTCAGGGATGCCTACCTTATCAGTGCCTTCATCATCGGTGCAAATCGCACTTTTGACTGCGGCGCCGTTTCGGGCGGATAACCAGACTAGCAGGTGGTCCACCGTCAACTTGTCATTTGCGCAGGTTTTTTTTCGGGACCGGTTTTCCGGGCGAAACGTTCGCTGCGCTCACAACTGAGGCTTAGTAATGCTAGCCGATGGCGAGGGGGCGAATGTTCACTTCACGCGCACACGGAGTTCACGCAAAATCAGGTGAAGTTCATCTGCCTGCTTTGGCGCTGCAACTGGCCCGGATGACCCCGGTGACGTTCGGCGTTCGATCCCCGAGCCGTCGAGGAACAGTGCGGTAAATCGTTCACCGTCGGGCGTGGCCGCCACCACGTCACGAAGAGTTCGTCCTTCGCGCACCGCTTGGCCGACGAGGCGTCCAGCAAATTCGTGCGCCTGCCGAAATGGCATGCCTTCACCAACCAGCACCTCGGCAATATCAATCGCCATGAGGAGTTCATCATTGGACGCCGCGGCTGCCACCTCGTGTTTAAACGTCAGCGAGTCGTACGCTCCGCGCAGGGCGGCGAGCACGAACAACACGTGACGCACCGAGTCAAAGAGCGGCTCCTTGTCCTCTTGAAGGTCACGGTTATACGACAGCGGAAGACCCTTGAGCATGGTCAGTAATCCCGTGAGATTGCCAATGAAACGACCCGCTTTTCCTCGGGCGAGTTCGGCGACGTCGGCGTTCTTCTTTTGCGGCAACATCGACGATCCCGTTGTAAAGGCGTCGCCCAGTACCGCAAAGTTGAACTCCGCCGTCGTCCAAAGGACAAGCTCTTCGCCCATCCTCGACAGATGGACACCGAGAAGGGCGATGGCGAACAGCGCTTCGGCGACGAAGTCTCGGTCCGACACCGCATCCATTGAGTTGAGAAACGTTCCATCGAACCCCAATGCCGCGGCCGCCACTGACGGCACAATCGGCAGCGAGGTACCAGCGAGCGCCCCCGCACCCAGGGGTGAGATGTTCGTTCGACCTCGCGCATCCAGCAGTCGCGCGGTGTCGCGTGACAACGCCAGTGCGTGGGCGTTCACGTGATGCGAGAGCAGTACCGCTTGCGCGCGCTGCAAGTGGGTGTACCCCGGCAACGTGGCATCGGGATAGCGCTCCCCCACCGCCATCAGCGCCTCGGCGAGGTCGAGTGTCGCACGGGCGATATCGCTGAGGGCGTCACGAGTAAAGAGGCGTAACGTCGTGGCTACTTGATCATTGCGAGAGCGCGCCGTGTGCAGTTTGGCCCCGACCGGACCCGCGAGTGCGGTAACCCGGCGCTCAATCGCCATGTGAATATCTTCGTCGCTCGCGGCGCGTTCGAATGAGCCAGTCGCAAATTCCTCACGAACCACCTCCAAGGTGGCAACCAGCGTCTCTCCCTCGTCCTCACTGAGTAGTCGCGCCGCAACGAGTCCGGCTACGTGGGCCTTCGACCCTTCAATGTCGTGGGCGTAGAGGACGTGGTCAAACGAGAAGCTCTCCGAAAGGTTCCACAGCGTCTCATCCATGCCGGCACTAAAGCGACCCGACCACAACGTCATGAGCGTGGTGGCGTGGCGTTCTTGGCGCCCTGGCGAGCAGCCCACGTCTTGACGCCGAGTCCGTAAATCTTGACGAAGCCCTCGGAGTCGGCGTGCTTAAACGTGTCGTGCTCGTCGTACGTCGCCAGACCGTAGTCGTAGAGTGCGGCGGGGGCGCGGCGACCAGTAATACGCAGGGCACCCGGGGTTGAGAAGCGGAGGCGCACGTCGCCGGTGACGTGGCGCTGGGTCTCCGCGATAAAGGCGTCAATCGCCTCCTTGAGCGGCGAGAACCACATCCCGTCGTATACCAATTCGGCCCAGCGAATTTCGAGTCGCGCCTTCTCGCGAGCGAGGTCGCGCTCCAGGACCAGGTCCTCGAGGTCACTGTGTGCGGCCACCAGGGCCAGGGCGGCGGGGCATTCGTACACTTCGCGGCTCTTGATGCCCACGCGGCGATTTTCCACCATGTCAATCCGGCCAAATCCGGTAGCACCGGCGCGGTCGTTGAGCGAGGCGATGAGTTCGGCCATCGACATCGCTACCCCGTCGAGTGCGACGGGGCGTCCCTCGACGAAGGAGATAGTCAGCTCAACTGGCTCATTCGTGCGCACACTCGTCAGCGTCATTGGCTCCTCTGGCGGCTCATTCCACGGGTCTTCCATCTCACCGCACTCCACGGCGCGACCCCAGAGGTTCTCGTCGATGGAATAGATCTTGTCTCGCGTCGCCTTGATAGGGATGTCCCACTTCATGGCGTAGTCCACTGAATCGCCGCGGTTCATGCCCCAGTTACGTGCGGGAGCCAACACCTCGAGGTCGGGGGCCAGGGCGTGAACGCCGACTTCGAAGCGCACTTGGTCATTGCCCTTACCGGTGCAACCGTGGGCCACGGCGTGGGCCTCGAAGTGCCGAGCCTGGTCGACGAGGTGACGAACGATAACGGGGCGCGAGAGCGCCGAGACGAGTGGGTACTTTCCTTCGTAGCGTGCATTGGCGGCAATCGCAGCGG
>CAIKBU010000116.1 GCA_903825765.1 uncultured Actinomycetes bacterium
CGTCGAGGACTACATCCACTTTTACAATCACGATCGTCGCTACTCAACGATTGGCAACGTCAGTCCTGTTAGTTACGAATTAGGGTTGTCTCAAGTGGCGCTAGCCGCATAAACCGTGTCCACTATTTCTGGGGAACCTCACTCGGGCATTGGCTTTCACACGCCCGCCTCGGTTCACTATGGCACGCACCTCGAGGTGAGACAACAGCGACAGACCACGCTCAACGCCGCGTTCGAGCAACACCCGATCCGGTTCCGACGCATTGCGCCGCGGGCCCCACGCATTCCCGAAATCGTGTGGATCAACCCACCGGAGATGGAGGCAATTCGAGTTAACTAAAATGGACCGCGTGTCTCACTCGGCCTGAGAGGTTCCGCCTTGTCAGCAATGCTTTCCAAAAAGTTTGTTTCATAATCTTTTCTTGCCGCTGTCGCAAAATTTCCCCTGGTGTGCTTGCTCATAGATGGCGTCACACTCCGAACGGACTCCCCTGCGTTCGGCAATTTTTCTGTATATTGCACGGGAAATTGAAGTATTTTTTACCAGTTCCGAAGTTTCGCCACCACTACGCTGGATCTGAGCGAAGGAACTGGGGTCCAAAGTAATGCGTACTCACCGCCGTCAAACGGTTTTGTCAGTTACTTTGACATTTTCTGCCTTGCTAAGCGCATCGTTGGCTCCGATAGCCGCATCATCAGCCGTCGCGAATCAGAAATCTGGCAGCCATGTGGCCACTACTTCCGGATTTGTGAGTCAGGCGACGAATCGAGGCTCCAACTCTCGAGCAGGTTGGTACGGCGACCAAACGCGCCTCACCCCCTCGTTAGTTGGCAATTCTCAGGCATTTGGCCAAATTTGGAAGCAGTCGGCCGTTGTGGGAAATGTGTACGCCCAGCCCATCGTGGCCAATGGTGTTCTGATTGTCGCGACCGAAAAGAACAATGTTTACGGCCTTAACCCAACGACGGGTGCCGTTGAGTGGTCGACCAATTTCGGCACGCCACTCACAGAGCAGAACTCGTGGAATTGTTCTGATATTTCTCCCTACGTGGGCATTACGTCAACTCCGACGTACGACCCGAGTGCGAACGCGGTCTATTTCGTCGCCCTGCAAATGGACGTCAACGGACAGCCCAGTTATTGGATGCACGCACTCGATCCACAGTCGGGAGCCGAGAAGCCCAACTTCCCGGTCGAGATCCAAGGACAATCGAGTAACAATCCGACTCTTGCGGGCTACTTTGACGCCAACAACGTCTTCCAACGCCCCGGACTCCTCTTGCTGGGTAACACCGTGTACGTGGGATTTGGGTCGCACTGTGACTTAGGCAATTGGAATGGCATGTTGGTTGGCGTCTCGACATCTGGCACGGCCGCAGATTCGGGCACCGGTATTGACACGATCTGGGACGCCATTACCTCCGGTCACGTCCATGGTGGCGCGGGTATCTGGCAGTCCGGTGGCGGCATCACGCAGTATGGCAACAACATCTTGCTGACGACCGGAAACGGTTTTGACCAGCCCGACAGCCCGACTCCCGCCAGCGATTGGAACGGATCCGTTCCCTCCGCGGTTGTCGAACTGGCGGCGGCGTCCCTAGCAAATCCCAACCTGCAGGTGAAAGATTTCTTCATGCCTTATAACGAAACCCATCTCTCGGCGGCCGACTTGGACTTCGGCACAGGTTCTCCGGTCGTCTTGCCGTCAAGTTTCGGTACGACGCAGTATCCGAACGTCATCTTGCAGGAGAGTAAAGCGGGATGCCTCTATCTATTAAATGGTCCCACGGACGCCAATCCGAACACCCTGGGTGGTTACGGACAAGGCCCGGGTGGTGGTGACGCCGTGATCGGCGCTGGTTCGGCCTTCAATGGTGGCATCGGCGACAAGTTGTGCAATGCCGGCGGCACCTGGTCGACTCCTGCGGTCTTACCCACCGCAACGGGAGGATACGTGTACCTGCCCACCGCGACAGGTGGTTCAGGATCGTTGGGAAATGCTGGTCAAGGTAATTTCTACGCGTACCAAGTCGACGCCACGGGGACCAAGTACAACTTTCCGACAATGACGCAGGTCGCCACAGCGGGACCTGTGGCGGGTATTGGCGGAGCGCCGACATCGATCCAATTTGGCTTCGGATCCTCCAGCCCCGTCGTCACCTCGAATCAAATGACACCAGGCACCGGAGTCGTCTGGGTCGTCCGCTCTCTCGACGGTCAAGGACATGGTGGCACTCTTCAGGCGTACAACGCTATTCCGAATGGAAAGTGGCTGACGTTGCTCGGACAGTTGTCGATTGGTCAGGCCAATAAGTTCACGTCACCTGGCGTGTGGAACAACACAATTTTCGTGCCGTCGTTGACCGGCGCCATCACAGCCTTTGGAGTGCTCAACGCTCCAACATTGGCGGACGCCAGTGCGGTCAGTCTTCCCGTGACCTTGATCGGCCAGTCCCACACGATCAATACCTCCATCACGACGGTGCACGCACCCACCGGCGGCATCACGATTACCGGTTTGTCGGCGTCACCAGCGTCGACGTTCTCCGCCAAGGTGATGATCGGTGGCGTCGCGGGACCTCTACCTGTGGGAGGTGTGACCTTAAAGGCGGGACAGAGTCTTCAACTTGCGGTCACGTACGCGCCACCACTCAACGGAAACATCGGAGCGCAGTTGGGCGTGGTGGAACTGACACACAATTACGGCGTCTTCGACTTACCGGTGAGTGGTTCCGCGCAATCGCAATTCGGACAGATTTACGCGTCAACGAAAAATTTGGACTTTAGCGGACTCACCATTGGGCGCACGTCCTCCGCTTTGACCATGAAGGTAGCGAACAACGGTGCGACGAGCCTGACTTTCGCAGCCACCACGCAGGACAATCCGTCGGGATTTTCAGTGACCGGGTTGCCGAAGAATGGAGCAGTCCTACTGCCGAATTCATCCATCACAATTTCCGCCACGTTCTCGCCCACATTGACGCAAGCGTACGCCGACAACATCACATTGACCGCTACTCCTTCTGGTGGAGGTACGACCCAAATAGCGAACCTCCTCCTCACCGGCTCTGGCGCCGCTCCAGCACAGGTCAACGTGACGACACCGTCAGGCAAGTCCACCATCAGCCTCGGTACGGTACCTATTGGCTCGTCGGTGACCTCAGGTTTCACTTTGTCCAACGACGCAAGTTTGAATAACGGTTCAACGGCCACGATCACGAGCTTTCAAGCGAGTCACATCCTCGACCCCGTTGTTGGTGACACTCGACACGGAGATCTCACCATTCAAGGCACCCTTGCTGCTGGAGAAGAATTACCTCCGCAATTCAGCTCGTACTTCCCCATTGTTTTCCAACCTTCGAAGCCCGGTGTTTTCACCGACATATGGACGTTCGTGACCGATGAAAAGAAGCCAACGGGCACGGGATACGTGAGTTTCACTCTCACCTTTACGGGCGTGGGGGCCGCGTCGGCGGGGTATGCCATTTCACCTCCAGCCCCGTCAAGTGGTTGGACGGCTAATGGTTCGACCGTTTTGTCGAACGGAAACATTCAATTGACCTCCGTTTCCCCATTTCAGTCAGCTTCGCCGTTTAAGCAGGCGGGCTCGTCCTTCTGGCCGACGCCACAATCCACAAAGAACATGACGATTTCGTACACCTCATTGGCAACCGGCGGCACCGGAGCGGACTCGACCGCACTCGTGCTCGCCAATGCTGCTGACACGTCACCCTCCGCCGTGGGCGCACCCGGACTCGACCTCGCACTGAACGGCATTGATGGTGTCAGCGTGGTGGTATCGGAGTACGCCGAAAACGGCGCGCCGGCGGGCACGAAGGCTGCCGGCGGATTCGTGGGCATCACCGACGGGCTTGACAAGGCCCAGGACGGTATGAATTGGCTCGCGACGGCCCCCTTGCCGGCGGATCCGTACGGCCTGAATGATGGCGGCGTTCAGGACAATCCTCTGAACATCACTGTCAACGTCTCGACCAATTTGGTGACGGGTGACATCACACTCTCCGTGCAAGTGAACGGACAAGGGCTCGTGACCCAAACTGATGGTTCCTATCTCCCCCTCACCGCCGACGTGACGAATTACTTACGCTCAACCGTCCTAATGGGATTCGCTGGTGCGACGGGAGGTCTTGACAACGAGCACGACATCAGCAACGTTTGGGCCACGGTGGCGGGAGGTTTACCGAGCATCACACTCACCCCCTCGTACACCACTAACGTGGGCTCGATTCCTGTGGGTGGATACACGACGGATGTCGTTACCCTCACCAACACGACTTCGCTGCCCGCGACGATCTCGAACGCATCGACGAGTGGGGCGGCGTTCGCGTTCGTTGCCACATCCAATGGCCTCAGCGGTACTGCGTTTGCCAGTCCGTCCCTTCCGCTGACCCTTGAACCCGGTGACCACGTTCAGTGCATTGTGGGAATTCAGCCCGCGACGCCCGGCGCGATATCCGGAGCTTTGGTACTCGGCTTCCTCGGCGCGAACCCTCAGAGCATTCCGATAAAGGGAACAGCCACCGGACTCGCGTCATCGGTGGCGTCGTACACGTCCTGGCACCGTAACGGAACGGCCACGTTGTCGGGCTCCACGCTGCAACTCACGAGCAATAAGTTGCAGCAAGCGGGATCAGCTTGGAACACCTCCTTGCTTCACAGCGCCACCACGACCGTAACCTTCCGACCGTCGGTGAGCGCCACAAGCAACGCTGACGGACTCGCTCTGCTCTACGGAACGTCCAAGACCCAGAGCACCTTCGTTGGTGGCTATGGATTGGATCTCGGCTTTGCGCCCAACACCACGGGCATTACCGCGGTGGTATTCTCGGAGTGCAAAGAGGCCGGTGCCCCTGGCGCCAACTTTGTCGGTATCTCCAACGGCGCGGTAGGGGCGAAACTACGTTGGATCGCGACCGCCCTCCTTCCGGTGCCGCTGAAGTCGATACACGGACCCGTGACGGTCACCACGACGGCAACTTCAATCGCGGTATTCGTCAATGGTGTGAGAATCCTGCGAGCGTCGACGCCGATTTCAGCAACGCCTCGTCTCGGCTTCTCGGGATCCACCGGCGCACTGACAGGTTCTCACGCCGTGAGCGGTGTTGTCGCGACGCAGGCTTGACGTTTTAGGACGGAGCAAACAGCGAGCTAATGACCAGGCTGGCGCAGGGCTGAACGTTCTTACCAAAGAGCGGGAGAGTCGTGGCTGTTCCTGTGGCGAACGAGATGGTTATTGACTGCACGACGCTGCAGCTCGTGGTGCCGCTCGGAAAATTGGGGTAGGTAAAACCATTTTTCAGAGCGACTCGTCGGATTTTTCAGTCTCCATATCGTCGGAAACCAGTACTTTTCAGTTTTTGAATGGTAGAGAGCGTCGTTGACAAGGCCAATCTTTGCCCATTCGTTCGGCACCCGATGGTGACACACTCGGCGTCACTGCCGATTTGCCTGTCGGGGAACGTGCTGGAAGTGCCGGACCCCTGGTCGCCCGCTCGGCGTTTAGTGGAGATGAGGGATGATTTTGGTCCCTGGTGGCCTCAGAGCATCGATTTAGTTCTTCACAGATCCTGATCAGAGGCACACTGCCTCGACGGCGTGCGATTCGGGGTCGTAGTACCTGCGCGGTCGGGCCAGAACCTCAGCTGATCTCCGCCCAGGTCACTGCTAAATGGCTTGAAACGGGGCGAAACCGCTCTAAAACTCCGCCATCCCCACCAGACGCCGAGTTGGCGTAGTCGAGCCTCGTCTCATCTACGAGGAGACAATGGCAGACATTAGTCACCCCCTTCTTCGGCCCGCTCATCTTTCGCCGCGCGCTGGCTTCGTCCTGGCCAAACGACGGCAAAAGGCCCAATACGTTCACGAGTCGAAGTACAGTGCCAGCGCTAGCTCCTTCTGCTCGAACGGCGGTATCTCGTACCTCGTCCAGGGCCTTCCATCGTCACCAGGCCGAGGTCTCGAAGTGCGCGCA
>CAIKBU010000117.1 GCA_903825765.1 uncultured Actinomycetes bacterium
CGCCAGCAGCAGGACCGCCAGCAGCAGGACCGCCAGCCCCGAGACTTCGGGAACGACGGCAATGGTCGCAACAACCGTCGCAATCGTCGCAACCGCAATGGTCAAGGTGGCCAGGGTGGGCGTGAACGATTCAACGAGTCATTCCCGAACACCGATCAGCCCTACAACGGCGAATTGGTCGACGTCGAGGGCCTGCTCGACCTGCGCGACGACGGCTACGGCTTTCTCCGCACCAAGGGCTTCACCTCGTCGCCCAACGACGTCTACGTCTCCATCAACCAGGTACGTCGTTTCCACCTTCGTAAGGGTGACGTTCTCAAGGGTGGGTATCGTCCTGCCGCCTCAAACGAGAAGTACCCCGCGCTGCTGCGCGTCGACACCGTCGCGGGCTACGACCCTGAAGTCGCCAAACTGCGTCCCCGCTTCGAAGACCTCACGCCACTGTTCCCAGACGAGAAGCTCAAGCTCGAGACCCTCGACGGCAAGAACGACCTGACGCCTCGCATCGTTGACCTGCTCGCCCCGATCGGTAAGGGGCAGCGCGGTCTCATCGTGTCACCCCCGAAGGCCGGTAAGACGACGATCATGAAGCAGATCGCCCAGTCGATTGAGGCCAACAACCCCGAAGTGCACCTCATGGTGTTGCTCGTGGACGAACGCCCCGAAGAAGTGACCGACATGCGACGCAGCGTGAGTGGCGAAGTCATTGCCTCGACCTTCGACCGTCCGGCCGATGAACACACGCACATCGCTGAACTCTGCCTCGAGCGCGCCAAGCGCCTCGTGGAACAGGGCCGCGACGTGGTCATCATCCTCGACGGCATCACCCGTCTGGCTCGCGCCTACAACCTGGCAGCTCCCGCGACGGGACGCATCATGTCCGGTGGTGTGGACTCGGGTGCGCTCTACCCACCGAAGAAGTTCTTCGGTGCGGCGCGCAACATTGAAGAGGGCGGCTCGCTGACGATTTTGGCGACCGCGCTGGTTGAAACTGGTTCGAAGATGGACGAAGTGATCTTCGAAGAGTTCAAGGGAACCGGCAATATGGAGCTCAAGCTTGACCGCCGTTTGGCTGAGCGCCGCCTCTACCCGGCCATTGACGTCAATGCCTCCTCGACCCGACACGAAGAACTCCTGTTCAAGAAGGAAGTCTTGCCCCAGGTCTGGCGTCTGCGCCGCGTACTGAACGGCCTCGTCAACGAGGGCCGAGAAGCCGCCGGCCTCGAATTGCTTATTGACAAACTGCGTACGACGCCTTCCAATGACGTATTCCTGGCCGAGATTGCCAAGGGCCCGGCACCGACCTCTTGATTTGTTGTAAACTCTTTCTTCGCACTAAGGAGCGACCATGAAGACTGACATTCACCCAAATTACGGCGACGCCACCGTCACCTGCTCGTGCGGCAACACGTGGACAACCAAGTCGACGAAGCCGTCGATGTCCATCGAACTTTGCAACGAGTGCCACCCGTTCTTCACTGGTAAGCAGAAGCTCGTCGACACCGGTGGTCGCGTGGAGCGCTTCCAGCGTCGTTACGCCCAGCGGACGGACCAGGCACGCGCACCTAAGGCGTAAGCCTGCGGACTGCCCCCCGTGCGTTCCCTCGAAGAAACACTCCAGGTACTCGAAGAGGAACTCGGTTCCGTCGAAGAAGCCTTAGGACAACCTGACGTCGCAAGCGACCTGACACGTCTACGTGAACTGTCGCGTCGCCATAAGCAACTCGCGGAAATAAACGTCGCCTGGCGTGAACTCAAGGGGATTCGCTCCGACTTGGCCACCGCCAAGGAGATGTTCAACGAATCCGCCGGTGAGGACCGCGATCTCTGGCGCGACGAAATGAACGAGGCCGAGCAGAAGATTCCCCAGCTTGAATCGACCCTCGAAACACTTCTCTTGCCTCGCGACCCCAACGAGGGACGCAACGTGCTGCTCGAAATTCGCGGCGCCGAGGGCGGCGAAGAGGCCAACTTGTTTGCCTCCGACCTCGCCGAAATGTACCGGCGTTACGCCGCCTTGCGTGGCTGGAAGGTCGAAGTGGTCGAAGAGCGACTCTCCGACCACGGTGGCTTCGACGAAGCGACCTACTTGATCAAGGGTGATGACGCTTGGACCCGTATGGCCCACGAAGCCGGCGTGCACCGCGTTCAACGCGTGCCAGCCACCGAGGCCAAGGGGCGCGTTCACACGTCATCGGCCACGGTCTCAATCCTCCCGGAGGCCGAGGAAGTCGATGTCGCCCTCGACCCGAACGAACTCAAAATCGACGTGTATCGCTCGTCGGGCCCCGGTGGTCAGAGCGTTAACACGACCGACTCGGCCGTTCGCATTACCCACTTGCCCACGGGCATCGTGGTTTCCATGCAGGACGAGAAGAGCCAGATTCAGAACCGCGTCAAGGCCCTGGTGGTGCTGCGTTCGCGCCTCTTGAAGGCCGCCCAGGATGCCCAGGCCGCTGAACTTGGCGACCTCAAGCGGTCGCAAATCGGCGCCGGGGGCCGAAGCGAGAAGATTCGCACCTATAACTTCAAGGAAAATCGCGTCACTGATCACCGAATCAACCTGACGACGTACACCTTGGACGCCGTCCTCGCCGGTGACCTCGATACCTACATCGACGCTCTCCTCGCTGATCAGCGCGCTCGACAGTTGGCCGAGAGTGGCGGCAACTAACCACGCCGTCACCGCCGAACTCGTCGCCCTGGGCCTCGAGCGTCGAGAGGCCCGATGGTTGGTGGAAGAGTTTTACCTCGGTGGCGAACCATCGGCGCGGGCCGATCTGCTCGCCGCCGCTTCGCGCCGTCTGTCGGGCGAGCCGCTGCAGTACATCATCGGGCACTGGCCATTTCGCTCCCTCGACCTCGATGTGGATGCTCGGGTGCTGATTCCTCGTCCCGAGACGGAAGAGTTGGTCGACGTGGCGCTGGGCGAACTCGACCGCGACGTCGTCACTCCATTAATCCTCGACTTGGGCTGTGGATCGGGCGCCATTGGTCTCGCCCTGGTGAGTGAACTTCGCCAACGAGGCGTGGTCGCCACACTGGTTGCCGTTGACGAGTCAGCCGATGCTCTCACGGTCGCCAAAGCCAACGCCCGTAAGCACCAGGTGCTCACGGCGTCCTTCGTCCAGTCCTCCTGGTTCAGCACCGTGGATGCGTCGTTGCGGGGGAATGTCGACCTTATTGTCTCGAATCCGCCCTACGTGGGTGGTGACGATTTCGAACTCCTCGACCCCGTCTTGCGCTACGAACCTCTCGGCGCCCTCGTTGCGCCCGATCGCCACGGTCACACGGGTTTTGACGACATCGCCACCATTTTGGAGCAAGGACTCGAATGGCTGCGGCCGGGGGGAGTACTGGTAATGGAACACGGCGACCAGCAACGCGACGCCATCGTGGCCCACGCCGCCACGCAGGGGTGGCAGAACGTGCGCGACCTCGATGATCTCAGTGGTCATCCCCGCATCTTCGTTGGCCGGCGATCATGACGGCACTGCTCAGCGCCGAGGAATGCCTGGACGTTCTCGCCAGCGGCGGGGTAGTCGCGTTACCGACTGACACCGTCTACGGTCTGGCCGCGAGTCTGCATCAACCCGAAGCGCTCAGCGAAATCTTTCGGCTCAAGGATCGTCCCCG
>CAIKBU010000118.1 GCA_903825765.1 uncultured Actinomycetes bacterium
AGGCGCTTCATGACGAAGGGCTTGAAGAGTTCCAGCGCCATCATCTTCGGCAAACCACACTGGTGCAGCTTCAGCGTCGGTCCCACCACAATGACCGAACGGCCTGAGTAGTCCACGCGCTTACCGAGCAAGTTCTGACGGAAACGCCCCTGCTTACCCTTGAGCATGTCCGACAGTGACTTGAGTGGACGTCCACTCTGGCCGGCGACGGGACGGCCGCGACGGCCGTTGTCGAACAGCGCGTCAACGGCTTCTTGCAACATGCGCTTCTCGTTGTTCACGATGATGTCCGGTGCCCCGAGGTCAAGCAGTCGCTTGAGTCGGTTGTTGCGGTTGATCACGCGACGGTAGAGGTCGTTCAAGTCCGAGGTGGCGAAACGGCCACCGTCGAGTTGCACCATCGGACGCAGGTCCGGCGGGATGACGGGCACGGCCTCGAGGATCATGGCGCGTGGGTCGTTCATCCGGTTACCGTTTGCATCGCGACGGTTGAATGACTGGACGATAGCGAGACGCTTCAGGAACTTCGCGTGACGCTGCGCGGAGAGTGGCTTGCGGCCATCTTTCGCGTCAATCATCTCGCGCATGACCTTCTCTTCCTCGTCGAGGTCCATAAAGTCGATGAGCTGCAGAATGGCGTCCGCACCCATGCCACCCTTGAAGAACTCGCCGTAGCGGAACTCCATTTCACGGTAGAGAACTTCATCCTCGATGATTTGGCGGCTGTGCAGTCCTTCGAACGTGTCGAAGGCTGCCTTGGCCAGCTCGCGCTCTTCGGCGTAGCGACCCCGGACGGTCTCGAGTTCCTTCTCCGAATTACGCTGCAGCGCCTTGAGCTCTGAATCCTTGGCGCCATCGGCCTCGAGCTTGGCGGCCCGCTCTTCAATGTCCTTAAGCTTCCGGTCGAGTGCGACAGCCTCACGCTCGGCAATCTCGAGCAATTCAGCGCTCAAGTTAGCGCGAAGTTCGCCCAGTTCGTTGTGGCGCTTGTCCACGTCGACGAAGGTGATCATGTGCGCGGCAAAGTAGATGACCTTTTCGAGCTGCTTGGCCTTGAGCTCTTCCTTCGGGGCGGTGCCCATGAGGAGGTAGGCCAACCATGAACGGGTACCGCGGAGGTACCAGATGTGCACGACGGGAGCCGACAGAGCGATGTGCCCCATGCGGTCACGACGCACCTTGTCACTGGTGACCTCAACACCACAGCGTTCACAGACGATGCCCTTAAAACGGACGCGCTTGTACTTGCCACAGGCGCACTCCCAGGCCTTCTGTGGTCCGAAGATCTTCTCGCAGAAGAGTCCGTCCTTTTCAGGCTTGAGGGTGCGGTAGTTGATGGTCTCAGGCTTCTTGACTTCACCCGACGACCAGCTGCGAATGTTCGCAGCCGTCGCCAAGCCAATGCTGAGCTCTTCAAACTGGTTTACGTCAAGCGGACTCATGACAACTTCCTTTCGGCGGCGCGACGGGCGTCTTCTTCGTCCGAACCGCGCTCGGGACGACTGATGTCGATGCCGAGTTCACGGGTGACGGAGAAGAAGTCTTCCTCGGTGTCAGCCAGATCAACGTGCTGCTTGTTCTTGTCGCGGACCTCGACGTTGAGGCAGAGCGACTGCATTTCCTTAATAAGTACCTTGAACGACTCGGGGATACCGGGCTCGGGCAGGTTCTGACCCTTGACGATCGACTCGTAGGCGCGCTCGCGGCCCTTCATGTCGTCGGACTTGACCGTCAGAAGTTCCTGCAATGCGTAGGCGGCACCGTAGGCCTCGAGGGCCCACACTTCCATCTCACCGAAGCGCTGACCACCGAACTGGGCCTTACCACCAAGTGGCTGGGCCGTGATCATGGAGTACGGACCAGTCGAACGGGCGTGGATCTTGTCGTCGACCATGTGGGCGAGCTTCAAGATGTAGGCGTAGCCAACCGAAATCGGGTTGTCGTACGCCTCACCGGTACGACCGTTGTACAAGGTGGCCTTTCCATTGACCTCCGAGAGCAGACGGGTACCGTTGGCACCGTCGACGTTCATCGTTTCGAAGGTCTTCTGGATCGTGGGCTTGTCCTTGGCGCGATCGGCCTCGTCCCAGTGCGCACCGTCAAACGATGGCGTCGAGACGTACACGGCCGGAACGGTGCGTGGGCGGGTCTTGCGGTAGACACCCGTGGCCTGGTCCGCGTGACCGGCGGTACCGGCGAGCGGGTTCGACACGACGTCGTTGCCCTGCCAACCGTGGCGCGCGGAGTAGCCCAAGTGGGACTCCAGCACCTGACCGACGTTCATTCGACTCGGCACACCCAGTGGCGACAAGATGATGTCAACCGGGGTACCGTCAGCCAAGTACGGCATGTCTTCTTCGGGCAGAATCTTCGAGATAACACCCTTGTTACCGTGGCGACCGGCCAACTTGTCACCCTCAGAAATCTTGCGCTTCTGGGCGACGTAGACCTTCACCAACTGATTAACGCCAGGCTGCATTTCGTGGTCTTCGTCACGGCTGTAGACCTTGACGTCGATGACCTTGCCGGACTCACCGTGTGGGACCTTGAGCGAGGTGTCACGCACTTCGCGAGCCTTCTCACCGAAGATGGCGCGCAACAGGCGCTCTTCGGGTGACTGCTCGGTCTCACCCTTCGGGGTGACCTTACCGACGAGGATGTCACCCGGCTGCACTTCGGCACCAATGCGAACAATACCCAGGTCGTCGAGGTCAGCCAGAATGTCGTCAGGCAGGTTCGGAATGTCTCGAGTGATCTCTTCGGCACCGAGCTTGGTGTCGCGAGCGTCAATCTCGTACTCCTTGACGTGAATCGAGGTGAGCACGTCATCACGAACGAGACGCTCGTTCAAGATGATGGCGTCTTCGTAGTTGTAGCCTTCCCACGGCATGTAGGCCACGAGGAGGTTCTTACCCAGCGCCAACTCACCGTTGTGGGTCGACGTACCATCGGCGAGCATCTCACCAACAGTGACGCGCTCGCCACCGAAGACGAGGGGCTTCTGGTTGATGGACGTGTCCTGGTTCGAACGGCGGAACTTATTGAGCTTGTAGGTCTTCTTACCCAAGACGTTGCCCAAGCGGTCGCGCTCATCCTTTTCGTAGGTGACCTCAATGCGGTCACCCGAAACGGCCGTCACGACACCGGTGCCTTCAGCGAGGACCACGTCACCGGAGTCCTTGGCGGCGCGCTCTTCCATGCCGGTGCCCACGAAGGGGGCCTCGGGCATGATCAGCGGCACGGCCTGCTTCTGCATGTTGGCACCCATCAGGGCGCGCTGGGCGTCGTCGTGCTCGACGAAGGGAATCAGTGCCGTCGCGACGGAGATGACCTGCTTGGTCGAGACGTCCATCAACTGGACCTCTTCGGACTTCACGTAGTCAATTTCTGAGGTTGTCGAAGAGGACTTGTTGGCCGCACCGACGCGCAGACCCGTACCGATCGGACCACGACGAACGAGCACGCGCTCGCTCATAATCTTGCCGTTGGCGTCGATTTCGGTGTTGGCCTGAGCGATGATGAAGCGCTCTTCCTCGTCAGCGGTGAAGTACTTGATCTCACCGGTAACGCGGCCATTCTCGACCACGCGGTACGGCGTCTCAATGAAGCCGTACTCGTTGATCTGGGCGTAGTTCGCGAGGTAGCCAATCAGACCCACGTTCGGGCCTTCAGGGGTCTCAATAGGGCACATACGGCCATAGTGCGAGGAGTGCACGTCTCGAACTTCGAGACCGGCACGCTCACGGCTCAGACCGCCTGGTCCCAGCGCCGAGAGGCGACGCTTGTGCGTCAGACCCGACAAGGGGTTGTTCTGGTCCATGAACTGACTGAGCTGGGAGGTCGCGAAGAACTCCTTGATAGCCGACATGACGGGACGGATGTTGATCAGGGTCTGGGGCGCAATGGCCTCGACGTCCTGGGTGTTCATGCGCTCACGCACGACACGCTCCATACGGGTCAGACCCGTGCGCAGAGCGTTCTGGATCAACTCGCCCACGCTGCGGATGCGGCGGTTGGCGAAGTGGTCCTGGTCGTCAATGCGGTACGTGGTCTCAGCGTTGGTCCGGTTACGAGCCAGGTTGAGCAAGTACGTCACCGTGGCCAGCACTTCGGCCTTGGAGAGCACGTGCAAGTCGATGTTGGGTCCGTCGAGCACGTCGCCGAACAGTGCCACGTTCTTGGCGACTTCATCGCCGAGTTTGCGGTCGAGCTTGTAACGGCCGACGCGGCTCAGGTCGTAGCGCTTCTCGGAGAAGAAGGCGCCCTCGAAGTACTGGCGAGCTGCTTCAATGGTCTGCACTTCACCCGGACGGGCGCGACGGTAGATCTCCAGCCAAGCGTTTTCCTGGCTGGCGCGAGCGAAGCTCTCGGGGCTGTCGTCGTAGCCGTACTTGTCCATGTGCTTGACAATTTCGAGGTGCGACTTCTTCGTGTCGGTGTGGTACTGGTCCTCGAGGAGATCGAACTCCTCCACGAACTTGGCGAAGAAGGCGTCGTCAATCTTGACGTCGAGGGCGCGAAGCAGTGTGAAGATTGAAATGCGACGCTTGCGAGCAATGCGTGCACCGGCGTTGGCCGACTTGTTCTTCTTCTCTTCGAGGTCAACCTGGAGCCACTCACCACGGCTCGGGTGGATGGTGCCTTCGAAGGCCACCTTCTCGTCCTTACCGGGCTGGAACAAGACACCAGGGGAACGAACCAACTGGCTCACCACGACACGCTCGGTGCCGTTGATGATGAAGGTTCCCTGATCGGTCATGATTGGGAAGTCACCCATGAAGACGGTCTGTTCCTTGATTTCTCCGGTTTCGGAGTTCAAGAAACGGGCCCGCACAAAGATGGGCTGCGAGTAGGTCGTCGCGCGCTGGCGACATTCCTCGACCGTAAACTTCGGTGGGTTCTTCAGGTCAATGTCGTCCGGGTCGAAACTAAGTTCGAGGGACAAGCGACCAGTGAAGTCCGAAATTGGCGACAGCGATTCGAAGGCGTCACGAAGACCCTCCTTCATGAAGAGCTCAAAGCTCTTCCGCTGAATTTCGAGGAGGTCGGGCAAGGGGTGTGCTTCACCCAATGCCGAGAAGTTAAAGCGCTCCGGGCTAGTGGACCGAGACGTCAACGGTCTATCCTCCGTGTTTATGGGTGGCTACTACAGGCTTTTTCCGCACACCAAAGGAAAACCTCGTCAGGGGACGACAAAGTGAGACTCAGGGGCGCGGTCTTTCGACACTACTACTGTTTCGGTACTGCGTGCAAATGCTGCGTCAACCTGCTAAAAGCGCGAGCTGTGGTCAAAACCGCAGGAATCACAGTCTACTGGTTGTTTCCGCGGGGGAATCGAGCGAGGAACTCGCCTTAAAGCACACGCCGCCCTCTCCCCCAACGAATCGGGCGAGAGGGCGGTGTGGGAACTTACTTGAGTTCGACAGTCGCGCCAGCGGCCTCGAGGGCAGCCTTGGCCTTGTCAGCGTCAGCCTTCGACACCTTCTCGAGAACGGCCTTGGGAGCGCCGTCAACGAGGTCCTTGGCTTCCTTGAGGCCCAGGTTCGTCAACGCGCGGACTTCCTTGATGACGCCGATCTTCTTGTCGCCACCGCTCACGAGGATGACGTCGAAGTCGCTCTTCTCTTCTTCAGCCTCGGCAGCGCCGCCGCCACCGGCGGCAGGGGCCGCAGCCACTGCGACAGGAGCCGCAGCGGTCACGCCGAACTTCTCTTCGAACTCCTTGAGGAGTTCGCTCAACTCGATAACCGACAGCTCAGCGATGCCGTCGAGAATCTGCTCCTTGGTCAATGATCCAGCCATGGTGCTTCCTTTCTTCTATTCGTTTCGGTACTGCGTGGGTTTGGTTATTCGGCCGGTTCGCTCGCGACGTCCTCGGACGTCTCGGTGGTTTCAGCTTCGGCGTCGGCCGCAGGGGCCTCCGCGTCAACTGCGACCTCCGCGACATCTGCCGCGGCGTCGTCGCTCGCTGCCGAAGCAGCTTCCTCGACCCCGGCCGGAGTCTCGGCGGCCGACTCGGTCTCGTCGGACGAAGAGGTGGCTACAGAGCCACCCTTCGACTCGAGGAGGGCCGAGAGGCCGTAGGCGAGGTTTTGCGGGACAGCCTTGAGCAGGCTGGCCATGGTGCGCATTGGCGACGCCAAGGCGCCGGCGAACTGGGCGAGGAGCACCTCGCGTGGTGGGAGGTCGGCGAGGGCGGCGATGTCCTTGGCGCTGAGCGCCTTGCCGTCCATGACACCACCCTTCAAGATGAGCTTGGGGCTCGCCTTGGTGAGGTCACGCAGGGCCTTTGCGACCGCGGAGACGTCACCTTCGACGAATGCAATGGCGGTGGGACCCTCAAGGAACGCGGTCATCGGCTCGACGTCGGTGCCCTCGATGGCGCGACGCACCAGCGTGTTCTTGAACACCTTGTAGTCAGCACCCAGGGTACGCAACTGACGACGGATGCCGGAGATTTCCGCCACGGTCAAGCCACGGTATTCCGTGACAACTGCGGTCGTGGTCGACGAGACCTTGGCCTTCACTTCGTCGATTGTCGCGACCTTCGCGGTATTGATCTTCATATGGACTCCTTCACCGGATGCCGCCCGATACGGGCCTCCGACATCCAGAAGCGAGTCCATAGAGAACTCGAATTCCTCGTCAGGCTGATCAATGATCACTTAGGTGGGCGGACCCACACCGGATGTCTTCGGCATTCTTAAAAAGCTGTGTGCACAGAATCGTGCGTGGGAGCCACTGTAGTAGCCCCCGGGGGGTACGTCAAAATCGTTAGGCCGAAGCCAATACTTCGTCGAGATCACGGGTGTGCTGGGGGTCAATTTTGACGCCCACGCCCATGGTCGAGGAAACAGTGATGCTGAGCAGGTAGCGACCCTTGGCGCTCGCGGGCTTGACACGAACGAGTTCGTCAATGACGGCGTGCACGTTGCGAGCCAAGTCGTCGCGGCTGAAGCTGACCTTACCGACGCGCAACTGGACGTTGCCAATCTTGTCGGTACGGTACTCAACGCGTCCGCCCTTGAATTCACCCACGGCCTTGGCAACATCCATGGTGACGGTGCCCGTCTTAGGGTTAGGCATCAAACCACGCGGACCGAGGACGCGGCCGAGACCACCGACCTTGCCCATCAGATCAGGGGTCGCAATAGCGATGTCGAAGTCGAGGAAGCCGCCAGCGACCTTCTCAACGAGGTCGTCGGCACCAACGAAGTCGGCACCGGCGTCACGAGCAGCCTGAGCGAATTCACCGGCGGCGAAGACCGCAATGCGGTTCGTCTTACCGGTACCGGCGGGCAGCGAAATCGTGCCACGCACAATCTGCTCGGCCTTGCGAGGGTCGACACCCAAACGGACGGCCAGTTCGACGGTCTCGTCGAACTTGGCAGTGGCGAGCGCCTTGACCTTGTCCAGTGCTTCGTTGACCGTAATGAGTTGTTCGCGGTTGACCTGGGCCAACGAGTTGATGTACTTCTTACCGTGCTTCATAATTCCTTCTCCTAGCCCGCAACCGCGATGCCCATGGAGCGCGCGGTGCCAGCAATCTGCAACTTGGCCTGCTCGAGGTCGTCAGTGTTGAGGTCCTTGATTTTGATGTTGGCGATCTCTTCGACCTGTGCCATCGAAACGGTGGCAACGGTCTCACGTCCAGCAATCTTGGCACCCTTGTCGATGCCCGCCGCCTGGCGCAACAGCACCGGCGTTGGTGGGGTCTTCAAGACGAAGGTGAATGAACGGTCGTCGTAAATTGAAATTTCGACCGGAATAACGGTGCCCTTCTGGGCCTCCGTGGCTGCGTTGTACTGCTTGCAGAATTCCATGGTCTGAATACCGTGTGGTCCGAGGGCAGTACCGACCGGCGGGGCCGGGGTAGCGCCACCCGCAGGCAACTGAATCTTGACTACGGCTGTGATTTTCTTCGCCATTGTTGGGTCTCCTTACGTCCTAAAGCTTCGTGATCTGGTTGAACTCGAGTTCGACCGGCGTCTCGCGACCGAAAATGTCGACGAGCACCTTGACCTTGAGCTGGTCTTCGTTAATCTCCGCCACGTGACCCGAGAAGGTCGCAAACGGACCAGTCTTGATCTGTACCGTATCGTTGATTTCGAATTCATGCGTGGCCACGCGGCGCTTGGCCACGGGCTGCTCCACGCCTTCGACGTGGGGGCGAATAATGTTGTCAACCTCGCGACGCGTCAGCGCGGTCGGTCGGGTCTTCTCCGAGCCAACGAAACCCGTGACGCCCGGCGTTGAGCCAACGACGTAGAAAATTTCGGGGTCTGGCTCGCAGCGAAGCAGGAGGTAACTCGGGAACATCTTCTTACTGACGATGGCCTTCTTACCGTTCTTGAACTCGGTAACGTCCTCTTCGGGTACGTAAATCTCGTAAATCGAGTCCTGCAGTTCGCGGCTCTTAACGATGTTGTTGAGCGAGGAAATCACCTTCTGCTCGTGACCGGCGAAGGTGTGAATGATGTACCAGCGACCCGGACGGTCGAAGGCACTTTCGACAACGGGGGCTTCGTCGAGTCCATCTTCCAAGATCGTGGTGTCATTCACCGCGGCGGCGTCGTTCTCGTAATCCACGGTGGTGTCAGTCTCACTCATAGCAGCCTTATTTCTGGAACAGGAACGTGACGAACCTGGAGAATTCGTAGCTCAAGACGTAGATCAAGCCAGTCATGAAGACCAGCACGCCGAGAACAATCTGGGTGTAGTTCTTTGTTTCGTCGCGCTTCGGCCAGGCAACCTGACGAAGTTCTTCGCGGACTTCTCGGAAAAAGTCGGAGGGCGAGGTCCGGGGGCGACGGCGGCGAACATCCTGCGCCGTGGCGCGACGGGACACGGTGCCGTCGGCGTTGACCTGGCCCTGTCGCTGCATCATGCGCTTTTGTTCGCGGTTCATTTCAATCTTTCGTAACGTCTCGTACTTCGTACTTCTGCCGAGCAGGGCAGGAGGGACTCGAACCCCCAACCACCGGTTTTGGAGACCGGTGCTCTACCAATTGAGCCACTGCCCTCGGTTGATTCGACGTGAAATTCCACGCCTCCTCGTAAGGAAGAAATAGCCTACCACCCCGAGCGGGGATGGTTCTAGCGAGTTTCCTTGTGAGACGTGTGACGACGCTCCCACTGGCAATACTTCTTCATCTCGATGCGCTCACGGTCGTTGACCTTGTTCTTCATCGTGATGTAGTTACGGCGCTTGCACTCCTCACACGCCAAAATAACCTGTACACGCTTTTCGTTCTTCGCCATCTCGTTCTCTCCTCATTGCCGGTACTGCAACTGCCTTCACCCCGAGGGGCTGCCTGGTAGCGGCGGCGGGAGTCGAACCCGCGACACCACGATTATGAGCCGTGTGCTCTAACCACCTGAGCTACGCCGCCTGGCGAGCCCTCTGTCGGGATTGAACCGACGACCCCTTCCTTACCATGGAAGTGCTCTA
>CAIKBU010000119.1 GCA_903825765.1 uncultured Actinomycetes bacterium
AGGACGGGGGTCCGCGTCGCGGGGGTCAGTGGTCGCACCGCGGCCACGACAGCGGCCAGGTGCTCAGGCGTGGTGCCACAGCAGCCGCCGACCACCTGCACGCCGTACTCGGCAACGAACTTCGCGAGGTGTTCGGACAGGCCTTCGGGGGTGAGGTCGTAGTGCATGGCACCATTGACCACGCTGGGCAGTCCGGCGTTCGGCAGGCAGGCCAGCGGCATGGGTGCCGTTTCGGAGAGTTGTCGAAGCGGTTCGTACATTTCGACGGGGCCCGTGGCGCAGTTGAGACCGAGGACGTCGACCCCCACCGCTTCGAGTGCGGTGATAGCGGCGCCAATCTCGGTGCCGGGCAACATGCGGCCGGTGAGTTCAATCGTCACTTGGGCCTGAATGGGGACGACACGGCCGTGACGTGCCATCGCGCGGCGGCAGGCCGCGATGGCGGCCTTACCCGAGAGCAGGTCGAACATCGTCTCGACGAGCAAGACGTCGACGCCACCTTCCAAGAGGCCGTAGGCCGATTCTTCGTAGCTGGCCGAGAGGTCGTCGTAGGAGATTTGTCCGAGGGTCGGGAACTTCGTTCCGGGTCCAATGGAGCCGGCCACGAAGCGGGGCTGGTTCGTCGTGGCGTACTCGTCGGCGAGACGCCGCGCAATGCGCGCCGACGCGAGCGACAGCTCGAAGGCCCGGTCGGCAATGCCGTACTCGGCCAGCACAACGGAAGACGAGCCAAAGGAGTCGGTTTCAATAACGTCGCAGCCAACCTCGAGGAATGAGCGGTGCACGAGTTCAATGGCCGACGGCTTGGTAATGACGAGTAGCTCATTGCACCCTTCAAAGGCGGCCCCGCCGAAGTCCTCGGCCGTGAGGTCCTGACGCTGGAGGTTGGTGCCCGTGGCGCCGTCGTAGATGAGGACCCCGCGCGCGAGCGCTGCGAGATAGGGGTCGTTGAGGCCAGGGCGCAGGGAGGTGGAGGAGTCAAACACGATGCTCTAAGGCTACCCTTTCAGGTTTTTCTCATTACGCTGGTGGTTATGAAGATCTATACCCGTAAGGGCGACGACGGTACTACTGGACTGCTCTTTGGTGGGCGCACGCAAAAGGACGCTGACGCCATCGCCTTGAACGGTGCCGTGGACGAGGCGCAGGCGGCCCTCGGCTGGGCGCGTTCACTGCAGCCGGTGGACGAGCCGCTCAACACGGTGATTGCCGAGGTCGAGCGCGACCTGTGGATCTTGATGGCCGAAGTGGCCACGCAATTGGACAATCGTCCGAAGCTCGAAGATGACCGCACCAAGGTCTCACAGCGCATGATTGACCAGCTCGAGGAGCGTATTGATTACTGGTCGCACCAAGTCGAGATGCCCACGGAGTTTGTGGTCCCGGGTGAAAACCAGCCCTCGGCCGCCCTCGACGTGGCCCGCACGGTCATTCGCCGCGCGGAACGCGAAGCCGTTTCCTGGTCGCTCGAAGGGTCGCTCGTCGTGGCGTACCTCAATCGTCTCAGCGACTTCGTCTGGACCTTGGCGCGGGTCGCTGAGGGCCCCGCGCACCGCACCGCTCGATCAATGAAGGAAGGCAACGCATGATGAACGCTGCCCGTGTCGTATCGCTGGACGACATCGCGACCAGCGGTGTCATCGTGGTCCCCGTTCGTTTCGTCGACGGCGAGGGGCACGTGGCCCCCGGGGTGCCGAGCTCGTTGGCCGGACACGAACTCCCTCTCGTCTTGAACGCCGACTGGTGCGCTGGGCACGGACTCGGTGCCAAGGTGGCGAGCTCGGTCGAGCTGTCGTCGTTCGATGGCCCCACCCTGCTCCTCGTGAGCATCGGTACTGAGGCGCCCAGCGCCGAGTCGTACCGGTTCGTCGGGGCGGCGGGTGCTCGCCTCGCCCACGGCGGCGATGTCTCATTCATTTTGCCAACGAGTGCGTCGTTGGACAACGGGGCACTGGCCGCCGGCCTCGTCGAAGGCGTGCTCCTGTCGACCTACGACTACAAGGACCCGGCTTTCAAGGGCGAGTGCTTGATCGTTGCGGTGGGTGAACCGCTGCCGTCCGTCGCCGACCACGACGCTGTAGTCGCCGGCGTTGCTCGTGCGGTCACCGTGGCGAACGCCACCAACTGGTCGAAGCGCCTCGTGGACACCCCCGCCAACACCATGACGCCTAAGGAGCTCGCCCGTCAGATTTCCCAGCGCGTTGGCGCTCACGACCACGTCTCGGTAGAGGTGTGGACCGAGTCAAAGATTCGAGACGAGCGTCTCGGTGCCGTTCTTGCGGTGAGCGCCGGCTCGGCCGAGCCGGCCCGCGTGGTCATTGCCTCCTATGCCCCCGCGAACGCGGTGGCGCACGTTGCGCTGGTGGGCAAGGGGGTCACGTTCGACACCGGTGGACTGGCTATCAAGTCGCTCAACTCAATGATCGGTATGAAGGTGGACATGAGTGGTGCGGCCGTGGTGGCCGGCGCTCTCGACGCCGTGGCATCGCTCGGCCTGCCGATTCGGATCACCATGATTGCCCCGCTCGTGGAAAACATGTCGGGTGACCGAGCGGTCAAGCCCACTGACGTCGTGACGTCGCGCTCGGGTCGAACGATTGAAATCGAGAATCCTGACGCCGAGGGTCGGCTGATCCTGGCGGACGCCCTGACGCTGGCCGTCGAGGCCGCCCCGGACGCGATTATTGACGTGGCCACCTTGACCGGTGCCATGGTGACCGCCCTCGGCGAGGAATGTGCCGGCATCTTCGCCACCGATGACGTTCTGTCGGCGCGCTTGATGGCCGCCGCCGCGGCGGCGGGGGAGCCACTGTGGCCAATGCCACTGCTGCAGCGGTACAACACGCTCATCGAGTCAACGGTGGCCGACCTGAAGAACCGCGGGAAGACCAATGGTGCCGGTGGTTCGATTGCCGCGGCGCTGTTCCTCGAGCACTTCGCGGAAGGACTGCCCTGGGCCCACCTCGACATTGCTGGTCCGGCCACGAATGAGTCCTCCAGTGACTACCAGTCCAAGGGAGCCACCGCCTACGGTGTTCGCACCATCGTCACGATGCTCACTGCTTTGGCGGGCGCCTAATGCGTGTCGGCGTCACTGGTTCCACTGGTCTGATCGGCACCGCACTGTGCACCGCGCTGACGAAGCGTGGCGATGACGTGGTCCGCTTTGTTCGCCCCTCCAGCACCGCCGTTTCTGGCACCACGGTGCGTTGGGATCCGACGACGGGGAGCGTCAACGAGACTGACCTCACCGCGGTGGGGTCGCTCGACGGCATCATTCATCTCGCCGGTTCGGGCATCGCTGATCGCCGCTGGTCGCCCTCGTACCGTGCCGGCATCTTGACGTCTCGCACCAAGTCGACCTCGTTGATTGTTGACGTGGTCAAGCGGATGAACGTTGGTGTACTGGTGAGTGGTTCGGCCATTGGTTTCTACGGCAACCGGGGGGACGAGGTCCTCTTCGAGTCGTCAACGCCGGGGCGTGACTATGTCGCTGAGGTCTGTCAGGCCTGGGAGGGCGCTGCGGCCCCGTTGGCTGGCACCGGCACCGCCGTGTCGTTTGCTCGTACTGGCGTGGTGCTCGACCAGCGCGGTGGCGCATTGGCCAAGCTCCTGCCGATTTTCAAGGCCGGTCTCGGTGGCACGTTGGGGTCGGGGCGTCAGTGGATGAGCCCCGTTACGTTGGATGACGAAGTGCGGGCGCTACTCTTCGCCCTCGATACCAAGTTGACGGGTGCCTTCAACATCACCTCACCCGCCCCGTGCACCAATCGTGAACTGACCCACGCCCTGGCCAAAGCACTGCACCGCCCCTCGATTTTTATGGTGCCGCCATTTGCCATGCGCGCGGTACTGGGGCGAGAGTGCGCCGATAACACGGTCTTGACCAGTCAGCGAGTGGTGCCCAACGCCTTGATTGATGCCGGCTTTCGGTTCAATGCCACCGCCATTGGTGACATGCTCGACGTTGTGCTTTCGTGAGTCGTGACTGACCCCTACGATTTCTTTGCGCCGTACTACGACGCGATCAATGAAGAACCCTCCGAGCGCATTGCGCTGATTCTGTCGTACCTCGAAGATCATCATCCGACTGCTCGACGAATCCTCGAGCTGGGCTGCGGCACGGGTGCCGTACTGGCGGGCCTCGGGTCGGGCTACGAACTGGTTGGCGTTGACCGCTCGTCCGGCATGTTGGAAGTGGCGAGGCGTCGCGTGCCGACGGCGATGTTTCATCAGCACGACATCGCGACCGTGCAACTTGATGAAACCTTTGATGTTGTGCTCTGCGTATGCGACACGATCAATCACGTGACCACCACTGAGGGGTGGCAGCAGGTCATTGAGCGAGCGGCCTCGCACCTTGAACCCGGTGGTCTCTTCATTCTCGACTTCAACACCCGAGGGCGCTTTTTGGACGTAGCCGACAGTACGCCGTGGGCCCATGAAGTTGATGACAACACCCTGGTGATGTGGTGTGAGTTCGAAGAGCCTCTCGCCACCTGGCATCTGCGCCTCTTTGAGCGAATGAGTGACAATCAATTTCGTCGTCACGACACCAGAATTACCGAGCTCAGCGTACCGACGAGCATCGTTCTCGACATGCTGGGGAATTTCTTCGAGCTCGTGACCACTAGTGACACTGAAGGTGGCATCGCCAATGATGCATCGCACCGCGGGGTCATCGTTGCGCGACGACTCGCCCGCTGACGATTCCCTCGGCCACTAAAGGTGGATCGAGACTACGAGACGCCGAAGTCCGTTGGCCCATAAGGCGCAGTGCTTAGGCATGGGTGACCGGTTGGTGTGGGGTGACAAAGCGGACGCGCTCACGCCGAGGCGTGACGGCACGCTCCAGTGACGCCGACCGATGGTCGAGCCCATCGCCGCGACCAATAAGCAGCGTGCCAAAGAGAACTTCGTCGTCGATGCCGGCCCACGCCGCTATCTGCTCATCGTTACGAAAGTTGCCCCAGATGGTGGCCTGCAGGCCCGCCTCCTCGAGGAGAAGTAACAACGACATGGTTGCCATGGCGGCATCAGTGTGCCAGTAGGGAACGGGCCACGCCTTTCGGTCACCGAGTCCCGACGAGGCTTTGTCGGCGTCTTGATAGCGCTCCTCGTAGGCCTGGGGGAGTGAGGTGACGAGCACGGCGGCACCCGCACGCGACAGCCCCGCAAAGCGGGTCGAGCGTGATCGCCAGGCCTCATCGGTGGCGACGGCAAAGAAATCAGGTAGATCGTGCTGGGCGACCACGTTCAGGCGAACACCGGCACTGTTACCCGCCGTGGGCGACCAGAGGGCCATCGCACACAGCTCGTGGAGGGCGTCTACGTCAATGGGTGTACCGTCGAAGGACCGCACCATTCGACGCGACGCCAGGAGTGAGGAAAGAGTCATGGCACGTGTTTAGTCGGTGTCGGAATGTGGTTGCATTGAATGTTGACTAAAGCACTAAGATTTAGAGCGTTAGAAGGAGACCCCCCGTGTCGTCACCCAGAGACCTGCTCAATGCCGCCAAGGCCGAGATCACCGAAATCGACCCCCACGAGGTCGCGGCCAACATCAGCCACTACACGTTGCTCGACGTGCGCGAGCCCGACGAGTACGAACAGGGTGCGGTTCCCGGAGCGGTGCACATCCCCCGCGGCAACCTGGAGTTCTCGGTCGAAGGACGCATTCAGGATAAGAGCGCTCCCCTCGCCGTCTACTGCGCGGGTGGCGTTCGCTCCGCCTTCGCCACCAAGACGCTCCAGGACATTGGCTACACCAACGTGGTATCAATCATTGGTGGGTTCAATAAGTGGAAGGACGAGGGCCTGACCTGGGCCGCTCCCCAGACCATGACGGCGCAGCAGCGCATTCAGTATCACCGTCACCTGCTCTTGCCCGAGGTGGGCGAGAAGGGGCAACTGAAACTCCTCGGTGCCAAGGTGCTCCTGCTCGGTGCCGGTGGCCTTGGTTCGCCCGCCGCGCTCTACCTGGCCGCGGCCGGCGTGGGCACAATCGGCATCATCGACATGGACGTGGTGGACACCTCGAACTTGCAGCGCCAGATTCTGCACAACCTCGAGCGCGTCGGTATGCGCAAGGTTGACTCCGCTCGCAAGACCCTCGAGGGCATGAACCCCGACATCAAGGTCAATACCTACGACACTCGCCTCGGTGCCGACAACATTCTCGACATCATCGACGGCTACGACGTCATCGTCGACGGCACCGACAACTTCCCGACGCGCTACCTCGTCAACGACGCGGCGCTCCTGAAGAAGATCCCCGTGGTCCACGGCTCAATCTTCCGCTTCGAGGGCCAGGTCACGGTCTTCAACCCCTATATCGGACCCTGCTACCGCTGCATGATCCCCGAGCCACCCCCCGCCGAATTGGCGCCCAGCTGTGCCGAGGCCGGCGTGCTTGGCGTACTGCCCGGCATCGTTGGTTCCATTCAGGCCGTCGAGGCCATCAAGCTCTTGCTCGAGTTAGGTGACCCGCTCGTGGGCCGCCTCCTCACCTACGACGCGCTGGACCAGAGTTTCCGCACCTTCAAGGTGCGCCGTGACCCCGAGTGCCCCGCCTGTGGCGAGCACGCGGGCGAGATCATCATCGCTGAATACGACGACCTTTGCATGCCCCACGCGGTCACCGCGTAAGCCTTAGCGGGGCAGTGGTTCAGAAAAGTGCGTGACCGCTGGCGGGCCGTCGTAGAACGGCACCGTCAGGGCACGCCACTGGACGTAGAGGTCGGTCTCGCGAAAGGCCATGTGGTCCGCGACTGACGCCCACCGGATGAGAATCAGGTAGCGGGTCGGGTCCTCGATCTGCCGACGAACCTCCGCGCCGTAACAGAGGGGCGCGGATTCAATAATCGGCAACGCCTCGCGTATCGATGCTTCATACGCCGCTTCGTCGCCGGCGCGTACTTGAATCCAGACGTGTTCGAGAATCACGCGCGGGCCTTGAGCCGAGCCACGAGTGCCGGGTCCTGAGCGGCGAGAACGACCGTTTGCGCCAATGCGGTGGCGCCCTCGATCATGGCCTGGTCCGCCTCGGCGGTAACACAGGCCGCCGTGAACTCCGGTTGGTGATTCACGGCGCCGTGGGTGGGCAGACCGAGCAGTGGGTGAATGGCCGGGACGACCAGCGACACGTTGGCCATGTCCGTCGAGAACGTGGGCAGTGGTGCCCCCTCGTCGTCTAGGGAGAATCCCCGCCCGAGTCCCTCGGCCGCGGTGCGGTAGAGGCGAGCCAGGTCGTTGTCGGTTTCCATGTGGCTAAAGGTGTGACCAATGAGGTCCATGTTCATGGTCGCCCCCGTGGCGAGGGCACCCGCCTCGAAGCAGTGATTCACGCGCTCGCGCAAGACCTGGAGCCGGTCAACGGTGACGGAGCGGACCATGACGCGCGCCACGATGTGGTGGGGGATGATGTTGGCGGCGGTGCCACCATCGGTGACGATGAGGTGCACCTGGTCACCGGGTGGCAGCTGCTGGCGCAACAGGCCAATGGCGACTTGCGAAATCGTGAGTGCGTCGAGGGCGTTGACGCCCTCCCACGGCGCGGCGGAAGCGTGGGCTTCTTTGCCGGCGAAGGTGACATCGAACTGGTCTACGGCGAGGCACATGCCACGATCCCGATCGGAGAAGACGCCGTTCGGGCCGTCGCCGGGCCACGGGTGCACCATGAGGGCCGCGTGCACGCCATCAAAGTACCCGGCGTTGATGAGGTCAATTTTGCCACCCCCACCTTCTTCGGACGGCGTGCCAAGCACGGTCACCGTGAGGTCGAGTTCGTCGACCAGTGGGACGAGGCCAATACCGGCCCCGACCGAGGCGGCGGCGATGATGTTGTGGCCACAGGCGTGGCCGACGTCGGGCAGGGCGTCGAATTCGCAACAGAACACGACGTGGAATGAGCCAGTGCCCACCGTGGCGCGAAAGGCCGTTTCGAGGTCGGCGATTCCGCGTTCGACGGTGAAACCGGCCTCTTCGAGACAGGTGGCGACGGCCGCTGAGCTCTTGAACTCTTCGTACCCGAGTTCGGGGTTCGCGTGAACAAAGTGACTAAGGGCGACGAGGATACTGCGGTGCGCCGCCACCTCGTTCGCGGCGCGCTCGAGGGCACTCACGAGATGACCGCCACGACGTCACCGGCGCTCACCGAGTCACCGGCGTTGACGCTGATTGACTCGACGACACCGGCCCGCTGGGCCACCACGGCGTTCTCCATCTTCATGGCCTCGAGGATGACGACGGTGTCGCCCACGGCAACTTCCTCACCCACCGCGACGGAGACCTTGACGATGGTGCCCTGCATCGGGGCCGTCACGTCACCGCTGCCGGCGGCAACGGCGGCCTTTGGTCGACGAGGCTTCGCGGCGGCCGCGGCCCGGGGGGCGGCGCCACCGGCGCTGGGGGCGGCGTAGAGGGCGACACTGACGCGCTTGCCGTTGACCTCGGCCACCACGTCGTGGCGCACGAGCTCATCGCTCTCGGGGGCGGCGGCGGGTAGTGGGGAGGGAATGCTGGAGAAGTCGAGATTCGTTTCGACCCACTTGGTGGAGTGGGTGCCGGCGACAAACTCGTCGTCGGAGAGAATGATGACGTCGGCGGGCAACGTCGTCGCGACGCCCGTGATGGTCGTCTCCTCAATCGCCCGCAGCATGCGCCGCCGAGCCCGGTCGCGGTCGGGTCCCCACACGATCAACTTGGCGATCAAGTTGTCGTAGTACTGGGACACCGTGTCACCGGCCTCGTAGCCGGCGTCGAGCCGCACACCGGGTCCCGACGGGGCACGGAAGGTGGTGAGGGTGCCGGGGGACGGAGCGAAGCGACCTTGGGAGGGGTCTTCGGCGTTGATACGAACTTCAATGGCGTGACCGTCGCGCTTGATGTCGTCCTGAGTGAAGGGGAGGGCCTCGCCCGACGCGACGCGAATCTGCCATTCGACGAGGTCGAGTCCGGTGACGAGTTCGGTCACGGGGTGCTCGACCTGGAGGCGGGTGTTCATTTCGAGGAAGAAGAACTCACCGTCCTGGTAGAGGAACTCAACGGTTCCCGCGTTGTAGTAGCCGCAGGCCCGCGAGACCTTGACCGCCGCTTCGCCCATGGCGCGACGGACGTCATCGGGAAAGTTTGGCGCCGGTGATTCTTCGACCAGTTTTTGGTGGCGACGTTGTGCGGAGCAGTCGCGCTCACCGAGCCAGAGAACGTTACCGTGCGTGTCCCCGAGGACCTGCATTTCAATGTGACGGGGCCAGGTGAGGTAGCGCTCCACGTAGCACTCGCTGCGGCCGAAGTAACTCAGCGCTTCGCGCATGGCCGATTCGAGGGCGGCGGCGGCCTCGTCGGGACTGTTGACGACCTTCATGCCACGACCGCCACCGCCGTAGGCGGCCTTGATAGCGACGGGCCAGCCAAATTCCTCGCCGAAGGCGATGACCTGGGCGGGGTCGCTCAAGGTGTCGTTGCGCCCGGGGACACCGTTAACGCCCGCCTCGGCGGCCGCCACGCGCGACGAGATCTTGTCGCCCATGACTTCGATGGCCCCGGTGGGTGGTCCAATGAAGGTCACGCCCATGGCCGTAATGGCCCGAGCGAAGTCGGTGTTCTCGGAGAAGAAGCCGTAGCCGGGGTGGACCGCGTCGGCACCCGAGAGGCGGATGGCGTTCAAAATGGCCTCGGTATTGAGGTAGCTCTCCGCGGCCGTCTGACCACCGAGGGCGTAGGCCTCATCGGCCAGGCGAACGTGCAACGCGTCTCGATCGAGTTCGGAGTAGACGGCGACGGTGGCAATGCCCATCTCACGACAGGTGCGAATCACCCGGACAGCAATTTCGCCACGATTGGCAATCAGCACTTTACGCAACACGAAAATCCTCCGGTCAGAACAAACGTCGTAGACATCAGGTACTTAACCCTAATCTCTGAGACATGGATACATCGAGGTGGCGCGTCGAGACCTTCTCGTCAATTGACTCCACGAATACGTGGGTGGAGGAGCAAGCACGCGCGGGCGCGGCCGAAGGGTTGGTCGCTCGTACGGACTTTCAAACGGCGGGACGGGGGCGCCTCGACCGAGTCTGGGAGGCACCACCGGAGACGGCGCTGCTCTGCTCGGTGCTCCTTCGCCCCGCTGTCGCCGCCGATTCCTTGCAATTAGTGGTCGCCGCGGTCGCGCTCGCGTTGCGAACGGCGGTCGCCAAGTTGACCATGCGCACACCCGATCTCAAGTGGCCAAATGACCTGCTCTTTGGTGAGAAAAAGGTCGCCGGCATCTTGGCCGAGGTCGTGGCGTCCGCGGCGGGCCCCGCGATTGTGGTCGGCTTCGGGGTCAACTGCCTCAGTGTTGACCCCACCTTCACGCAGGCCACGTCGCTCGCGGCCGCCACGGGGGTGGACGTCGCCCCCACCACCCTGCTGCAAGAGGTGTTGCTCGAACTCGACGTCTTACGCCCGCTCCTGGACCGTCCAGCGGGACTCGTCGTGCTGCGCTCGCTCTACCTCGAGTCCCTCGTGACGGTGGGGCAGGGGCTCCAGGTGACAACACCCGCGGGCGTCGTCGAGGGTGTCGGCGTCGGGGTGGATGAATCTGGGAGACTCGTCGTCGACGTTAACGGTCAGCACCAGGTCTTTGGTGTGGGCGACGTCGTCCATGTTCGAGCACAGGAGCAACTATGACCACACCACTTCGCGTCCTTGTGACCGGCGCCGGCGGCCAGGTCGGGGTCGACCTCATGGACGTGCTCCAGGGGAGTACCCCGCTCGGCGGTGACCCCAGTTTTCAGCCCGACGCACCGGTCGACGCGAATGAGTTTTTGGTCATCGGGCTTACGCATCATGATCTCGACATTGCGGACGAGGCGGCCGTGCACCGCGCCATTTCGACGTCTCGCCCGGACGTCATCGTGCACCTCGCGGCCTACACCGCGGTTGATCGCGCCGAGTCCGACGACGAGACCTGTACCGCAGTTAACGACCTCGCGACGGGCTACCTCTCGGATGCCGCGGCGGCCGTGGGGGCTCACTTCATCATGGTGTCGACCGACTACGTCTTTGACGGTCGTAAGGGGTCGAGTTACGTGGAGACTGACGAGACCAACCCGCTCAGTGTCTACGGCCGCTCGAAGCGTGACGGCGAGCGTCGATGCCGCCCCGAAGACTCAATCGTTCGCACCAGTTGGGTGATGGGCGTGCGCGGGAAGAACGTGCTGCACGTCATTGCCGACCGGGCCACCAGCGGACTCGGGGTTCGCTTCGTTTCCGATCAGGCGGGCACGGTCACCTGCGCCGCCGACTTGGCTCGCGCCCTGGTGTGCTTTATTCGCACGCGCCCGGGCGGGATCTGGCACGTGGCCAACGTGGGCACTACGACGTGGTTCGACGTGGCTGACTTCGCCGGACGCACCCTCGGACGCGGTGACGACTTCGCGGAAGCGATTCTGACCAGTGAGCTCGACCCCGCCCCGAAGGTACAGCGACCCGAGCGCAGCGACCTCGACACCACCAAGTTTTCCGAGGCCTACGCCCCGCTGCCGCACTGGCAAGCCGGTGTGGCGCGGCTGCTCGGAGACCGCGACCGCCGACCCAGCGTGGCCCCTTGACCGACATCGCGGCATCCGTCAGCGCCGTCATCGTGGACTACCACGCCTTTGACGTGCTGTCGGGGTGCGTGGAGTCACTGCGCGAGAACGGGGTCGCCGACATCGTCGTCGTGGAAAATGGCGAGGCGGGCTCCACCCCTCGCGACATCCTCAAGGGCGCCACGCTCGTCGAACCCGGCGTGAACTTGGGGTACGGTCGCGGTGTCAATCGGGGGGCAGCCGCTACCACCACTACTCCCTATCTTCTGGTCTCCAACCCCGACGTCGTCTTGCACGACAACGCGGTGTCGCGGTTGGTGCAGGCCCTCGAGAGTTCGCCATCCGCTGGCGTTGCGGGTCCTCGTATTCGTCGGCCCGACGGCACGGTGTATCCCTCGCACCGGGTCTTTCCCTCCGTGCTCCTCGCCGGTGTCCACGCGCTCCTCGCGCCAGTGTGGCCGTCGAACCCGGCCACGCGTCGCTACCGGTCACGCCACGCCGATGGCACCGTCGACTGGGTCTCGGGGGCCTGTTTCCTCATACGTCGCGACGTCTTTGAGCGCATTGGTGGATTTGACGAGCGCTATTTCATGTTCGCCGAAGATATGGCCCTGTGCTGGGAAGTGGGGCGGGCCGGGTATGCCGTGCTGGCCGTGGATGAGGCGGAGGTCACCCACGTTGAGGGGGTTTCCCGGGGCCGCGCCACTCGCTCGATGGTCTGGGCGCATCACCGCAGTGCCTTTCGGTTCGAGGTGCAGAGTGCTCAAGGGTGGCGGGTGCTGCTCTTGCCACTGGCCGGGTTCGTACTCGGCCTCCGTCTGCTGTTTACACTGCTGACCCGTCGTTCCTAACGGCGTGTCACACCCCCTCCGTAGAGTGGAGGGGACATCAAGAGTGAGTCGAGG
>CAIKBU010000120.1 GCA_903825765.1 uncultured Actinomycetes bacterium
CGGTGATCGAACGTGCCACGTCGATCGTGAGGCACTCTCTCGTGAACTCGTCGATGATGTTGAGCATCTTGAGTGGGCGCAAGTCGCTCGTCTGGTCAAACTGGAAGTCCATGGCCCAGATGACATTGGGGGCGATGGGGCGCATCGCGCCCACCTGGACCCCAATGCCCGTCAGGCGCTTCTTTCGCTTGCGATAAGGGACTTTGAGGCCCTCTTCACGCCACAGACGCTGGACCCTCTTGTGATTGATGTGCCACCCGGCGTCGCGCAGCGCGTCGTGGCCGCGGCGCCAGCCCCAACGGGGATGGCGCTTGGCGAAGTCGCGCAAGAAGGCGCGGATCTCCTCTTCACTTGTCGAATGACTCGGTGGGGCGAGTCGCTGGGTGGAGCGACTCTGGCCAATGACGACGCAGGCTCTTCTCTCGGACACCCCGAACTCACTCACGAGCGCGACGACCACTCGACGACGTGAGCTCGGGGTTAGAATTTTCCCTCGGCCACGAACTTCAACATGTCGATGTCCAGGGCCTGATTCGCCACGATGCGCTTCAATCTCGCGTTCTCCTTCTCGAGCTCCTTTAAGCGCTTGGCGTCATTCGCCTTCATGCCGCCATATTGATTCCTCCAGCGGTGCCAGGTCGATTCGGTGATCTCGAGCTGCCGGCAGACCTCGGCCACGTCGTGACCTTGGTTGAGTAACTGCTCGCCCTCGGCAATCTTTCTGATCACCTGTTCGGGGGTGTGACGCCGTTGTTTCATTGCTGTCCTCCTCGCTCCATTTTGGAGCATCAGGACTCGCATTACTAGTGGATCAGTTCACGGGGATCAGGCCAATAGCGATAGCTTGACGACATCTCTCAACATTGACCTGTCAACTGCGAGGAGTGATGCCGGCAACCTTGGCCTGACCCTCAACTGTTTGAGTCGCTTCGCGTTGATGCTGGGGAATAACTGCCAACAGGAGTGGTAGCCCGAGAACACCTGGTCCTTCCGTTGGGCGTGGTGGGGAGCCCTTCTAGGTAACGCCGACTTCGCTGTAAAGCTCACCATCACCTACCCACTGAGACGTAGTGCGGCGTAGGAGCGATCAACGAATAGTGGATTGATGGTACGGGCGCAAACTACAGCGTCTCATCCAATAGGGTCATCACATGTCATCTTCCAATTGGAGATTTGCTTTCAGATTGAGAATGACGGAACGAGGGACATTCCCCGAAAATAGCGTTGCGCTGTCTTAGGGCTTTGTTGTTCCGAGAGTTGTGGCTAACGCGCCAACGAAGAAATCAACTGAGTCTCTCGTGACGACGAGCGTTGGCTTGATCTTCAGGACGTTTTGGAAGTCGCCCGTTGGTTGCATAACTACACCGAGGTGGCGTAGCTCGTCGCACAGTATGGCCGTTTCTTCGGTCGCTGGCTCCAGCGTGTCGTGATTGCGAACAAATTCGGTACCTAGGTATAGGCCCGATCCGTGGGTGGTGCCAATGAGTGCATGCTCGGTGGCTAACACTTCAAGCTGTTGCTTCAAGTGACCACCAGTTGTCCGCGCATTTTCCTGGAGTTCTTCGTCTCGAATGATCGACAGCACGGTTGAGCCAATGACACTCGAGAGCGGACTCCCACCAGTGGAGGAAAAGAAGTACCCCTGCGTGCGGTACATGGCGGCCACGGCCTTTGAGGTAATCACTGCACCCAGCGGATAGCCGCCGCCAATTGACTTGGCCACCGCCACGATGTCGGGAACGACACCCTGTTCTTCAAATCCCCAAAACCAGTGACCAAGTCGTCCAAAGCCAACTTGGACTTCGTCGGCGATGGCGAGACCTCCCTGTCGACGTATGGCGGCGTAGACGGCTTGCAGGTAGCCCGGGGGGAGTGCCACACCACCCGTATTGCCAAAGTAGGGCTCGGCGAGAAAGCCCGCCAAGGGCGTGCCTGATGCCGCGAGTGTGTCTATGACGTCAACCGCTTCGTCGGCGTATCGGTAGGCCTCGACACCACGAAAGGTGCCGCGATAGCTATTGGCTGACGCCACGGTGTGGACCCATTCGGGTCTCGAGGAGAGGGCGTTCGGATTGTCGGCGATGGAGGTCGACACGGCGTCACTGGCGAACGTCCATCCGTGGTACGCCTCGCGCATGGCCACGATGTCGCGACGTCCGGTCGCGGCCATCGCAATGCGAATGGCGAGGTCGACGGCTTCGGAGCCCGAGTTGACCAAGAAGACCGTGTCGAGTTCGTCGGGTAACGTCGCACTGAGTTCCTCGGCGTAGTTGGTGATTGCTTCGAAGTTGAATCGCGAGTTGGTGTTGAGCTGTTGCAGCTGGCGATGCGCCACTTCTGCAATCCGTGGGTGCGAATGCCCCACGCTCGACACGTTGTTGACCATGTCGAGATAGACCCGACCGTTAACGTCAATCAGGAACTCTTTCCACCCTCGTTCAATCTGGGGTGGATTGTCGTAGTAGTGCTCCTGCACTTCGGCGAGTACGCGACCACGTCGTTGGAGAAGTGTGCTGGTGAGGGGCCGTTCGTGCGGCGCCTGTCCCAGGAGGGTTGCCGGGTCATGGGTGACGCTTAGCCAACCCGGTAGTTCCGAGGCGGGCACCCTCAGCGGAACAGCGGTGATACCAGCGGTCAACCACTGCAGGGCGGTCTCGGTGCGCGCCGATGTCGTTGCGAAGGCCTCACCCGCTCGCACGGATCCCTCGATGATTGCCATGGCCCCGTGCACGACAATTGTGGAAGCGTCCGTCGTCAACGTGACCCGTGGGCCATCAGTGGCAACCCGCCCATCGAGGGGAGCGGTGAGCGTTCGTTCCTCGGCACTCCACCACGTCACACCCGTGGTGATAGTTGCCGGCTCGGTCATGCTGAGAACTGGCGATCCAGCGAGTACCACGGCGTTATAGGGGACGAGGGCGACGGTCGCCCCCTTGTCGAGTTCGTCGCGTGCGGCCTGCGCCACGAGATCTGGGTTCAGCCAGGCACCGTTGTCGTTGAGCGGCGACGTCACGCCCGTCTCGATGGTGACCACGGTGTCGTCCGTGGGAGTTAGGAGCGCGGCGGTATACGTCGGAACCGGCGCCAAGTGGAGGTCACTTCCGAGCGCCCCACGAATGAGTGCGGTCATGACGGGTACCGGTACTGACGTGGCCTGGTGAAAGATTCGCCACTCGCGCTCGTGTGCGGCGGCCGCGTAGGCGTTAGTGGGGTCAATGGAGGTCTGCTGGCGACCACTGACGACTAACACGGCCCCCCGCAGAACGACGAGCGGCCACAGAGCGGTGATTTCGGCGTCGGTGAGTGGCCGTTCGTTGTGAAATGCCCGAATCGCGGGCAGCACATCCTTCGGTGCTATCGAGTCGTGGTGGAGCAGACACGAGAGCGTGACGGCGAGTTCGTTGATCGCCCAGGAATGAGCGACGTCACCAAAGTCAATAATCCCATCGGGGTGAGGGAGCGGGTCCCTCGACCAGATGAGGTTGTCATCGGTGAGATCGAAGTGACCAAGTTGGTGAGGGAGGGACTCCTCTACGGAGGTGACGACAGCCCAGGCTGGGTCGATGGCCTCTCTCAGGGCGGTTCGCTCGTCATCGGAACAGTGCCAGTCAATGTGCGCAAGGGTTCGTTTCGCGTGCTGAAGGTCCCACTGCGTTGTTCGCTGAGCGGCGGGGTGGTCGACGGTCTCGAGGGCACGACTGACGGAGCCGGCAATGCGACCCATGTGAGCGATCGTGTTGGTGCTCAGCCATCCCCGATTGGTCAACGTGCCTCCGTCGAGATAGGAAAACAGTCGAACGTGAAGTCGACCCTGACTCGTCTGCGACCAACCGGCGACCCGACGGCCGTTATGGGTGAGTACCTGCGTAACGCGGAGGTCAGTCGCCACCGCTACACGTTCGGCCACGAGGTCTTGGAGTTCGATATCGCTCGCACCAACGACCGGGTTGGTGACTTTGAGCACGCCCAAGGGGGCCTGCTCGCCGCGACGGGTCACGAGGAAGTTTTGATCTTGCTGACTGCCCAACTCGAACGCCGTGACGTCGAGTTCGTACTGGGCGAGGAGGAGTGACGCGACTTCGTCGGTTGTGAGCGAGGGCGAAACCAGTGCGCCATGGTCAAAGAAGTTGAAGGGGCTCGTGGAGCCTGTGGTGTCGGCCATGGGGCATCTTTCGCCAGTGTGGCGTCAGTGCCACGTTCTCCAATTTAAGGCACGCCGACGGTGTCGATGCACTATTCCTCACCGGTGGGAAAATCTGCAGTGCCATCGTGCCTCAGTGCTACGGTTAGGGGTGTAAGGGCCATGGTGAAGCGCCGACCGACGGGGGTGGTTCATGATGAAGTACCGCAATCGTGGTAGGTCTGGACTACGACGTGCGATTCATCCCGCACCCCCTTCAGTTGACTGACGTTTGCGCCAGCTGTGGCGCCTCCTTGGGTGGATTCCCCTTCTGTGGCGCATGCGGCGCTCGCAATGGTGTCGTGTCAACGCCAGCGGAGCCACCAATCACCGGAGCCGCCGCAGCTATCGCGCAGGCCGTGCGCGATGAGGCGACCAGTGTTGGCGCGGACCAGTTCCTCACGGCGGCGGCCACGGCGAAGGCGCTGGGGCGAGGTCTCGACGCCGTGACCCAGTCACGCGCGCTGCAGTCCCTGGCGCGCCTGCAACGACTACTCGTCGATCTCGAGTCACTCAGCGCCGCCGAGCAAGCCATGGCGGGCGAACTCCGGGCTCGGCTGGAGGTTCGCGCAGCGTGGGCGCGGGACGCGCTCGGCACGGAGACCGGGCTGGTGTCCACCGCTACTCCGTACCGCGCGGACGCGACAACTGGTTCGGTTGCCGCGGCGCCCCGACGACCAGCAGTCCAGGTCGACGGGGCGCAAGTGCTGGCGAGCGCCGGGGTGATATTGCTGGTCGCCGCGACCCTTCTCTTTGAACACGGCAAACACTCCTTCATGATTGTTGCCCCGTCCCTGGCGCTGATGGCCCTACTGGCGTTCTTGACGATGTGGTGTCGCCGGCGCGCCACCTTGGCCCCCGCTGGCGTCATCTTTCGCACGGCCACCGCCCTCGTGCTGCCACTCGTCATCGAGAACACCATCGCCGCCATGGGCTGGCAATCAGTATCGACGAATCGCAATCTCACGATTGCCATTGGCGCCCTGGCGTGCACCGTGGTCTACGGAGGACTCGCGCGCTCGCTTCATTCGCGCGGCTTCCTCGTTCTGAGCTACGCCGCGGCGGCGAGCACGTGGACGTCGTTGATGTCACTCGTGCCGCTGCACTCCTGGCGACCCATTTCCTTGGCGCTACTGGCCACGGTCTACCTCGCGGCGAGTCGGATCGAATGGTGGTCTGATCAGGGTAAAAGTGAAGAAGCACTACCCCGCGTTCCCATGCTCCGAACCTGGCCTCTGGGATTAATCTTTCACGTGGTCACTGTGCTGGTGACCGCTGGCTCCTTTGAACGAGGCGCAGGGGGGCTCCCCGTTGGCATAGTCACCATGGCCCTACTGGCCCTGGCCTACCTGTCCTTTGCGTGGCGCACCCTCGACCAGTGGGCGTGCTTCGCCGCGGTCGCGAGTGCGTCACTGGCCACCTTCTTGCTGGGGCAGTGGCTCGTCGATTTCCACACTGGTGTCATTGTTGGTGCGGGTGCAGCCACCGTGGTGGCACTCGGCATTGTCGTCATCCTGCGACCAATCACTCGTGGTGAGAACGTGGTGACACTCCTGACGATACCGCTCGTGCTGGCGGGCTTGAGCGCGACGAGCGTGCTGCAGCCCTCGTGGGTGGGTGTCGCCATGCTCGCCAGCGTGACGGTAGTCGCGGTCGTGACGGCCCGTCTCGGTGACGACCCGACGGCCCCACTTTCGACGGTGGGTGCCGTGTTGGCCGAGTTGTTTGGTGCTGACGCTCTCTTCGTCGGCGTCTGGGGTGTCCTGGTTCTCACCCACCACGCCACCGTCGTCTCCCACGCGCCGACGGTCGCGATGATCGCGGCGGGTACCGTCTCAGCGGTGTCGCTCGTGCGAGCCTGGTGGACCCCCTCACGGTATTCCGTGGCGCGGGTGTCCGTCGCCTACGTCCCCGCCCTGTTGTCGCTCCTACTCACCGTCGCGGTGTCGATTGGTTACGTACATCTCGCTCGTTCGATGGTGCGAGCCGAACTAGCCGCGGGCATCATGACGGCCTACGCCCTGGCCGTGTGGTACACGTCGGCCCGCGTCCGGGTGGTGTGGTTGGTGTTCGCCTCGGCCGCGCTGTTATCCGGGGCGGAGGTGACACTGCTATGGGCCCACGGGCCCATCGTGTGGCTTCCGAGCTCGTCGCTGGCCGTCGGTATCGCCGCCGCCGCGGTGTTGTACGTTTCGAAGCGGGAGCAGACACCAATTCTGTCCGCACTCTTCTGGGGATTGGCCCTTTTCGTGCTGGCGCCGTTACTGCTCAGTGAATACCGGCAGTACCAGTCGGTACTCTCCGTCTCGTCGGCCTACGCGGTCCTCGTCGTCTCGGCCCTCTACGCCGCACTGGTCTGGTACGCCGCGCACCGCCTGCACGCCCGTTGGGCCGTCCTGTTCTCTGGCGCACTCGCTTCCTTCGGGTTGACGGCCGTCTTCAGTGCCTATGGTGGACCGTCGTGGCTCACTCCCGTTACGGTTGCCGTGGTGATCGCGGGCGCCGTGCTCTACGTGGCCTACGTCATGCGCTGGCTGACGCTGGTGCTCCTCGCGGGGGCGCTCCTCACGTACGGTGCCAGCATTGTGCTTCACTTCGAGGTTGGCGCGACGTGGTCACCAATGGCCACGCTGGTCGTGGCGGGACTCTTCTACGGACTGCGCGCGCTTTCGTCAGTTGACGGAATCACGGTGCAGTGGATCCCCGATTGGCTCGACGGATCGGGTCGTTTTTCCTTGGCCAGTTGGCGCCAGGCCGCCGCGGCGACGCAAGTGCTCCTGGTGAACGGAGGCCTGCTGTGGTCCGGCGTCCTGCTCCACCGCGATGGCTACCGTGGGGCGATACTCACGAGTGGCTTCATCATCATCGCCACGGCGCCACGGCTTCGTCTGGCGCGCGCACGGTGGACGCTGCTCGATAACGTGCTCATTCCCTTGAGCCTCAGCGGTCTGGCCCCCGTCGCGGCAGTTCTGGCGCACCAGCACAACTTGCAGTACTTCAACCTGGTACCCGCGGGTACCCTGCTCGCCCTATCGGTGACGCTGATCGACCGCGACCTCGGTGCCGCGCACGCCACCGTACTCAGCGTTGCTCGACTCACCAGTGTGTTGGCCCTCGTGATTCTCTTTGGCACGACGCTCTCTCAAGCCTTCGGTCGCCCCGCCCACAGTGTCTATTTGCTCTGGCTCATGGTCGAGTCAGTCATTGTCTTGCTCGTGGGGGTGCGTACGCGAACCCGCGTGAGTGCCCTCGTGGGGTCGGCGGCCGTAATTGTCAGTGTGCTCTTGACCCTGGCACGCTCGGGTGGCCAGATTGGTGGCTACGTGACCGCGGTGGTGTTGGCGGTCGTGCTCCTCTTCGTCGCGCTGTCGCAGATTGCCAAGCGCGGTGAGGGGTCAATCGGTGAGCGAACCCGCGAGGTCTGGGCGCTTTGGCGCTAGGCCGTCTCGGCGAGCTGGCGTCGAGTGAGGCGCTGGTCGGTCCAGATGAAGAGGGCGATGATAACCAGCGCTTCCACGATGATGGTGGCCATTGACGTGAGTACCGGGGCGTAGCCGAGGTGAACGACATTGAAGAACCCGTAGGGGTAGCGGTGCGTCAGTGCCCCACGGATCAGGGTAAACGCTAAGAAGCCCAACGGCACGAGGTACATCTTCCAGGCAGTGCGCCACGTCAGCCAGCCCCTCGGACCACAGAGCACCCAGACAATGAGGGCCAGTGGGGGATTGACGTAGTGGATGATGACGTTGGTGGTGTTGTCAAACCAGCCCACCACCACGGCGGTGGGCGCAATAAGGGCGGCGTAGAGGATGCCGGTCATGGTGATCATGAGCAGCGCGGTATTACGACCAGCGCGAAAGAGCGGCGTGTCTCGAGTGGGGCGAAGCGCCAGCAGCGTCCAGGTGAGCGCGATGGCAATGTTTGACCAGTGGGTGAAGTAACTCAGGTCGTCTCCAACCTGTTGGAGTCCGCCGGTCAGACCAGCCCGGTAGGGACCGTAGAGGCCAGCGGTTGCCGTCGCGGTACCGGGGGTGACGTAGAGGTCGTGGACCACCCGCAGTCCGGTGCCGGTCCAGCCCAAAATGGCCGCCACAATGAAGTAGGGACGAGGATTTCGACGCATGCTCACACCCTAGAGAAACGCCGCCGTCACGTGGGGGATTCTGGCTAGCCCTTGGGGGGCGTGATGCGGATCAAGGTAGCGCTGTTGCGTACCTCGGTGAGGGTGACGGTGTCGCCGATCACGAGGGCGGCTTTCGTCGTGGTGAGAGAGTGTTCACTGTAGGCGGTGGTGGGAGTTAGTCGAAGGGTCAGGAGCGATCCCCTCGGCGTACTGGTGAGCCGCAGGGTGACCGACGACGTCGAGAGAGCAATGACGGTTCCTTGGTAGTGCCGTGATTTCGGTGGGGACATGCGAACCAGCGATGCGGTCGCGGTGAAGGTATTGACGTCAACGTGGAGCGTTTGACCGACCTCGAGTTGCGTGGCCGACACCGTGAGAAAGCGCTCGCTGAACAAGGTCGAGGGGGCGACACGCACGCTCACAATCGAGTCAGGATTGCCCGCAATGGTTTCTATCCGCAGTGCGCCCGTACTGTGCGAAAGCAGGACACCCGAGACATGAGAGAGTCGAGGGGGGGACACGCGAATACTGAGTGCCACCAGGGTGGCGGGGTCTTCGGTGACCGAAATGCGGGCGCCGGGGAGAAGGAGTGCCGAAGTGACGGGGCGATGGTGGCTCGTGAGGACGGTGCCAACATTGAGTGTCACCGTGGCGGACGGAGCACTAGGGTCAGAGCCTTGCACGAAGGTCAAGGTGGCACCCTGGAGGCGTACGACGGTCCCCGAGAGGTGGTGGGTGGTGCTGGCGTACGCACGAGGAGCGACGACAAC
>CAIKBU010000121.1 GCA_903825765.1 uncultured Actinomycetes bacterium
CCTGCGTGGCGGCAGCGGTGGCGCAGGTTCGCTGAAAGGTCACGAGAGCAGTGCCTTCACGAGGGCGAGGTCAGTACGCATCACGTCTTCTACGATACGACCTTGTCGCAACGCCGCCGCCGGATGGTAGGTGACGACGCCATGGGCGTCACCATTCGTTGCGACCCGACCGTGGGCTTCGCGCATCGACGTCGTCACGCCGTAGAGAGCCTTGGCCGCGGTTGCCCCCACGGCGAGCACCACCGAGGGTCGCTGCGTACGCAGTTGCTCCTCCAGCCAGGGCCGACAGGCGAGCAACTCATCGCGACGAGGCGGACGATTCAGGGGCGGGCGACACTTGATGACGTTGGTGATGAAGTACTGGTCGCGCAACAGCCCCACCTCTTCCTCAATGAGTCGGGTCAGGAGTCGCCCCGACCGCCCAGTGAAGGGTTCCCCACCCTCGTCTTCCGTTCGCCCCGGCGCTTCACCTACGACCATCAAGCCGGCTCGTTCGGGACCGGTGCCGACCACGACACGTTGCCGGGTGCTCGACAGTCCGCACCGCGTGCAGGCGAGGAGGGCGGCGACGTCCATCGGCTCAGTCGACGAGGACGCGCGGCACGCGGGCGCTGATGCCGCAAAGAATCTCCCAGGTGATGGTGGAGGCCCATGAGGCCCAGTCCTCGGCCGACACCGAGACGTCGCCATCTCGACCGAGCAACACCACGTCGTCACCGACGTTGACGTCGGCGTCGCCCACGTTGACGAGGAGCTGGTCCATCGTCACTGAACCGGCCAATGCGAAGCGCTGACCACCAATGAGGACGGAGGCCCCGGCGTCGAACAGACGCCTCGGGTACCCATCGGCGTAGCCGAAGGGGACGGTCACAATACGACTGTCGACCGCGAGCGGTCGGCGGCGACCATAACTCGGTCGCTCCCCCGCCGCGACGTCGCGCGCCGCCACCACGTGGGCCCGCAGGGACAACGCCGGACGAAGGCTGAGGCCGCGGGCGTCGAGCGCGTCACTCAACCACCCTGCGGGCGTGTAGCCGTAGAGAGCGAGACCCGGTCGCACCAGACCAGCCGAGGAATCTGGGTGCCCGAGCGCCCCCGCTGAATTGGCCAGGTGCACGAGCGGCGGCGTGATGCCCGCGCCAGCCAGCCCGGTGACCACGTCGCCAAACGTCGCCATCTGTCGTTGGGTGTACGAGCGGTCGTCGTCGGACGCGCCATCGGCCACGGGGAAGTGGGTATAGAGGCCCTCGAGGGTGAGGTGAGGAGTATCGAGCAAACGGGCGGCCTCGAGTGCGTCAGCCGGGTCCACTCCCTGGCGGTACATGCCCGTGTCAATTTTCAAGTGCACCCGGTACCGACCGCCGAGGGCGCGCGCGACGTCAGCGACGGCCCGCGCGCCACCCAGGGAGCCCACGGTCACGGTGAGATCGTGTTCGAGCGCCACGCCAAGCGTGTCGGCGGGAATCTCGGCGAGCAGCAAAATCGGGGCCGTTATGCCGAAGGAGCGGAGCTCGATGCCCTCATCGACAATGGCGACGGCGAGCAAGTCCGCCCCGGCCTCGAGCAGCGCGGGCGCCACGAGCAGCGCGCCGTGGCCGTAGCCGTTGGCCTTAACGACTGCACAGATGAGGGCCTCCCCCACCACGGCCCGCACGGTGGCGACGTTGTGCGCCAGTGCCGAGCGTGAAATTTCAGCCCAGGCCGGACGGTGGATCCCCTCGGCGGGCACTAGTCCCCCTGCGCCACGACGAAGGCCGTCGCGGTTTTGTCGGTATGGGACTGACTAAGGAGGACGTCACGCACACCTCGGGCTTCGCCCAAGGCTCGCGCGGCCCCGTGCAGGGTCAGGGAGGGGGCGCCGGTCGAAGCCCGCACCACTTCCATCTCGTGCCACTTCATGGCGCCCAGGCCGACGCCGAAGGCCTTCAACGTGGCCTCCTTGGCCGCGAAGCGGGCGGCTAAGCGTTCGACTTGACCCTGGGCGTCTCGTCGCTCCCCTTCGGTGAAGAGTCGGGACTCGAGACGCGGTTGACGCCGTAAGAGTTCGGCGAAACGGGCCACTTCAACGACGTCGACACCAATGCCGATTGTGCGCATTATTCGACGGTCACCGTCTTGGCCAGGTTGCGGGGGCGGTCGACGTTGCGACCGAGGCCGCGGGCCACGTGATAGGCGAAGAGTTGGAGGGGGACGATGTCGACAATCGGCGACAGCAACGCGTCCACCTCGGGCACGCGCAGTACAAAGTCAGCGACCGCGCTGATGGCAGTGTCGTTGTCTCTCGCCACGGCCACCACACTCGCGCCACGGGCCTTAACCTCCGCGACGTTCGACAGCATCTTGTCGGCCATGGCGGGGTCGGTGCAGATTGCGACCACCACGACACCGGGCTCAATGAGCGCGAGTGGCCCGTGCTTAAGTTCGCCGGCGGGGTAGCCCTCCGCGTGGAGGTAGGTCACTTCCTTTAGTTTGAGCGCACCCTCGAGGGCCGTCGGGAAGCCAACGTGACGGCCAATAAAGAAGTAGTCCCGAGCGTCAAGTAGTTGGTCGGCGACTGCCTTAACCGACGCCTCGCGGGCCAGCGCCGTCGCTACGTGACCCGACAAGGCCCCCAGCTGGTCCACGTGGTCGTCAATCTCGGTGGGGCTGAGTGTGCCGCGCACCTGCGCCAGTCGCAGAGCGAGGAGTTCCAGCACGGCGATCTGGGCGACGTAGGCCTTCGTCGAGGCGACCGACACTTCGAGTCCGGCACGGGTGTAGAGGACCGCGTCCGCTTCTCGCGCGAGGGAAGCGTCAACCACGTTCGAAATCGCCACGACCCGGGCCCCGCGCCGCTGCGCTTCGCGGGTGGCCTGAATCGTGTCAATGGTTTCACCACTCTGACTCACGCCA
>CAIKBU010000122.1 GCA_903825765.1 uncultured Actinomycetes bacterium
AAGACCTCGAAGCAGTCGCTCACGCACTCAATACCAGACCGAGAAAGGTTCTTGGATGGAAGACACCAGCGGAGGCATTCGACGAGCACCTACGATTACTGCAACAAGCAAGTGTTGCTTCCACCGATTGAATCCGGAAAGTGATCCCGACTCTTCAATCCAATGGGCCCCCGTCAGTTCACCGTTGCCGTTATGCGCATACAGACCGGCCGGCACGGCGACGCCAACGCGATCACGACCGAGTGGGAGAATCGCGGTCACCCCCGTCCGTACATGGTCGCCATGGTGCACGGTCGTCATGCCGATGCTCAGGCCCGGTACGTCAGTGATGGTGTTCGTCGTTCCCGGTACCCCGTCAAAGGACAACCCCAGGTCACGGGCGCGCGTGGGTGCGCTCACGCTTTCACTACTCTCGTTCGTCACTTTTCCCCCATTGGTCAAACCAACGTCATGCACTGTTTACTCGCAACCTCCAACGTACAGTGACTCACTCGGTACGATGAGCAAGTGAAACTGATACCGGCACTCCTGAGCGAATTTCTCGGGAGCCTGTTGCTCAGTGCGATTGTGATTGGCTCTGGCATTGCCGCGCAGCAGCTCTCCCCAGGACAAATCGGCCTCGAGTTGTTGGAAAATGCGGGGGCCACCGCGGTCGGTCTCTACGTACTCATTACCGTCTTTGGGCCCCTGTCGGGCGCCCATTTCAATCCCCTGGTCTCCTTCGTCGACGTCATCATGCACAAGAGTTCCTTCGCTCGTGCCCTGGCCTATCTCCCCGCGCAGATACTTGGCTGTTGCGTCGGTGCGGTGCTCGCCAACGCCATGTTTGCGCTACCCGTTGTCACGTTCTCACTGCACCATCGAGTAACCGGCCCCCACCTGCTGGCCGAGGGAGTCGCCACCGCCGGACTGCTCCTCGTCATTTTCGCCCTGTCGCGAACTGGGCAATCGTCGAAATCTGCGCCCGCCGTGGCCTGTTACATCGGTGCGGCCTACTTCTTTACGAGCTCCACCAGTTTCGCCAACCCCGCAATTGCGATTGGTCGCATGTTGACGAACTCGTTTGCCGGGATCGCCCCGTCGTCAGTGCCGATGTTTGTCGTCATTGAGTGCCTCGGCGCCGCCGTCGCTGTCGCACTTCTCCACCTACTGTTCCCAGAAAGGAACTCCCATGAACACTCCTGAGGTTCTCTTCGTCTGCGTCCACAATGCTGGACGCAGTCAAATGGCGGCGGCCTTCCTCGCACACCACGGTGGGAGCGATGTTATTGTCCGCTCCGCCGGTACCGCCCCCGCGAACACCATTAATCCCGTCGTCGTCGACGTCATGGCCGAGAAGGGCATTGATCTTCTGGCATCGGGGGCCACCCCCAAAGTTCTCGAGGCTGACATTGTGCAGCAGTCGGACTACGTCATCACGATGGGGTGCGGCGACGCTTGTCCCTTCTTTCCCGGTGTTCACTACCTGGACTGGGCACTCGACGATCCCGCGGGGCAAGACAGTGACTTCGTGCGGAAAGTCCGCGACGACATCGAGACACGGGTGCTCGATTTACTCGTCGAGATTCGTTCCAAGTAGTCAGGCCCCCTTGGGTTACGGGGGCGAAATCGTAGACTGTCGACCGTGTCGACACTCGCCCCTTCGAAGTATCTGACGTATGTCGCCACCAGCATTACCTGGGGCTGTTCCTTCATTTTCATTAAACTTTCACTGGGCTTCCTCACCCCCTTCGGCGTCGCCTTCGGTCGATGCCTCTTTGGGGCCCTCACCCTGGTCGCGATTGCCAAGGTGCGCCGTATTGCGCTGCCAAAATTTGGCATCATCTGGGGCCGGCTCTTTCTGGTTGCCTTGTGCATAAACGTGCTGCCGGGGATCTTCTTCGCCCTGGCCGAAACACGAACCACCACCATTCTTGCGAGCATCATCAACGCGCTCGTGCCGCTGGCGTCACTCTTTTTCATCACGGTGGTCTTTCGTGACGAGCGCATCACTCGTCAACAAGAACTCGGTCTGGCGGTGGGTTTTGGTGGCGTGCTCATGGCGTTTGGCATTTGGCAGGGCCTCGGTTCTAACCCGTGGTGGGCCGTTGGTGCACTCCTCGCAGCGGTCACCCTCTACGGCGTCACCTTTCCCTATATTCGACGCCACATCACCCCGCTCGGTATTCACCCCGTCGCGCTGTCG
>CAIKBU010000123.1 GCA_903825765.1 uncultured Actinomycetes bacterium
GCTGCGGCGCCACCAGCGGCTGTAGTTGAAACCCTCACTTAGTGCAACAGATGCAACATAGGCCATTCCCAACATAGGCCTGTGATCAGGGAAGTTGATCAGGGTGGATGTCACAGCGAGAGTTGTGACATCCACCCTTTATCGTTGCGCCCATTGGGAAGTCCTTGACACGGGCCAAATTCAATGCAACAATGATGCATCTATCACAACACAACAGGAAGGTCGAAGTTGCCGCGAATCGACTTGCCAGGAGCAGCCCATCTGGTTCTTGACGCCAAGGTTGTGCACCTCGACGAGGCGCCGGCCATCTTCGAGAAGATGATTGAAGGCTGGGGCCGTCAGCAGCAGAGTCGGATGCTGTCTGCAGGCACGATCGAAGGTCGGTTGCTCCTCATCAAGCGCTTTATGGAGTTCGTGGGGCAGTATCCGTGGCAGTGGACTTCCGCCGACGTCGAGGACTGGACGTCATCTCTCTTGAGTCGCGACGAGCCTTGTGCACACTCGACGATTCGTGGTTACCAGAACTCCTTGCGACTCTTTATGGAGTACGTCACCGATCCCCGCTACGCGTGGGTTGAGCAATGCGAGAAACGCTTCGGCGAGTATCCGGTGCAGATCTGTCATGAGTGGAACACGGTGGAACACCTCTCGGAGTTCGAGGCACGCCCGGGGGTGCGACCCCTGACTTATGAGGAACTTCAACGATTCTTCGACCGATGCGATCAACGGGTGACCGATATCCGAGCTCGCAAGCGCAAGGGGGCGACCGCCGCGCTCCGAGACGCCCAGCTCTACAAGACCATCTACGCATGGGGGCTCCGGCGAAGGGAAGCAGTTCGACTCGACCTTGTTGATCTGCGAGCGAATCCCTACAAGAAGGACTGGGGGCGATTCGGGTCGCTCCACGTTCGCTACGGCAAAGCCGTCAAGGGAAGCGCACCACGGAGACGTTCGGTCCTATCTCTTCCCGAATTCGACTGGGCAATTGACGGATTGCGTCACTACGTCTCTGAGGTGAGGCCGGCATTTGAGCCAGACAAGCACCCGGCGCTATGGGTGACCGAGAGGCGATCGCGGGTAGCCGAGACCTATCTCGATGATCGCTTCACGGAGATTCGCGAGGAAGCTGGCCTGCCTCGGGAGCTGCACCTTCACTGTCTCCGGCACTCTTACGTGACTCACCTAATCGAGTTCGGCTATGACGAACGTTTCGTCCAGGAACAGGTGGGTCACTCGTACGCCTCCACCACGGCTATCTACGCCGGCGTCAGCGGTGACTACAAGAACGGGGTTATCGCGAAGGCACTGGATCGCGTCTACAAGAAGGAGGATCAGCCATGACCCGGAAGATGGGAATCAAGTGGCATCTGCGCGAGGTGATGGCCACGCGCGGCATGTTCAACACGTCTGACCTCATTGGTCCGCTTGCGGAGCGTGGTGTCCGGCTTTCGCGGGAACAGATCTACAGGCTCGTCACGCAGGAGCCCCAGAGGCTCAACATCGATGTCTTCGCCGCGCTCTGTGACATCCTCCAGTGCGGTCCGCAGGAGCTCATGGAAGTGGTCGCGGTGCAGGCTCAGGTGCGCAAGGCCGTCGCGGGTGGGTCTGGCGAATCTCCGAGCGGGCAGATCAAGAGCGTTGCTCCCGTGAGGGCGAGAATTCGTAAGCCTGATGGTTCATGAGCACCAGGTCTAAGAATGCCGAGTTGTTGGTTGCTCAATCGGCGGTGAGGTGCCTGCACGGAAAGGTTGATGAGGCCGCAATCCTCGAGATCGTGCAGTCCGTACTCAGGCCCGGCAAGCAACTCAACCTGGTTACGTCGTACTTGGAGGAGCATCCCGATGGTCTGGTCTCTGGGAGCTCACTCGCACCTCCTGGTCTAAGACCGTTAGCGGAGGCCCTGCGGTTGGTTGGGTTCGTCGAGTGTCAGGTTCCCCGATGCGCTCGATGCGCGAAGGAGCGCGATCTCCGCTACCACGTGAAGGAGGGGCGAATCTGCACGCCCTGCTTCAATCGGTCCAACGCTCGTGCCTGTTCCCGGTGCAAGAAGGTTGCGCCCGTCTCAACGAATGACGAGAACGGCCCCGTATGTTACGCATGTCGTCGGAAGGACCCTGCAGCGCAGTCACGGTGCATCGAGTGCGGCAACCCTGGCATTGTTGCTCGTCGTACTGATGCGGGCGCAATCTGCATGCGTTGCTACCAACGTCCGAAGGTGAAGTGCGACGTATGTGGGGAATTCGCTCAAATCCACTCACGCCGCTCTGGCCGGGCGGTCTGCGATTCGTGCTACTCACAGCCACTCAAGTTGTGCTCGGTCTGCGGGGAGCTCGACAAGATCAGCAAGCGTGGCCGACAACCGGACGAGGGCGACGTCTGTGAAGGGTGCTACGAATACCCGGTCGCCGAGTGCGCAGGCTGCGGGCTCTCCAGAAGGGTGGCTCAGCGCACCGCGATCGGACCCCTATGTCAGGCGTGTGCGGTTCGACCCACGAGGAGGTGTGTCGACTGCGACCGCGACTTGCCGGCCCATCAGATCACTGAGCGCGGGCCAATCTGCTCAACCTGCTACAAGAGCAGCCACCAGATTGAGTGCAGAGGATGCGGAGCCACCGCCTACCCCTACGAAAAGGGCCTGTGCGCGCGTTGCGTCCTCGAGAGGCGCTTGCAGGAAGTGTTGGGTGGGGAGGAGTCGGATATCCGGCTCGAACCCGTGAGGTTGGCGTTACTGGACGTGGCAAATCCTGAGGCGAGTATCGGCTGGCTTCGCAAAAGTTCGGCGGCCACGACACTTGGGCAAATTGCGCGAAGAGAAGTGGAGCTTTCGCACCAGGGGTTAGACGGCCTGGAACAGACGAAGCCTCTGAACCATCTCCGAGGCCTGCTTGTCGCGGCCGGAGCGCTGCCTGAGTATCAACCAGGTTTCGATCGGTTGGAGGCATGGCTCGAGGATCTGCTGGCTGACGTACCATCGGACCGGGCGAACCTGGTTCGTCCTTTTGCCGTGTGGCATGTTCTTAGGCGTGCGCGCAGGAGGGTTCAGCGAGGTCAATTCACTGAGAATGGGGCGAAGTGGGCCCGGTTGAGGATCAGTCAGAGTCTTGCCTTTCTCAATTGGCTGGACGAATTGGGTAGACCCCTTGAAGGGCTTCGACAAGCCGACGTCGACTTGTGGCTTTCCTCCGGGCCAACGACTCGCTACGTCGTTCGTAACTTCCTTGCGTGGGCTCGTTCGCGAAAACTCGTCTCCGGAGTCCGAGTCCCGCTGCGTCAGTCGATAACTGCAACTTCCAGTGTCGACGAGGACGAGCGTTGGGGGCAGGTCGAGAGGCTGCTCGCGGATAGCGAAATTGACCTGGCTCTAAGGGTTGCTGGGCTGTTCGTCCTTCTCTTCGGGCAACACCTCAGTCGCGTCGTGGCCCTTCGTAGTCGAGACGTACGAGAAACGCCGAGGTCGGTCTTCGTGAACTTTGGTGTCGAACCGCTCCAGCTACCACCAGTTCTTGACGACCTCGTACTTCAACTTCGGGGTCGCCGGGGTCACTCGACGGTCCATCGAGGTGACTGGCTCTTTCCCGGTGGCGTGCCTGGTCGCCCAATCACTACTGAGCAACTGCGTATCCGACTCGCCACGCTTGGTATCGACCTTCGCCCAACACGGAACTCGGCGCTAATGCAGCTTGCTTCGGAGCTTCAGGCACCGGTTCTCGCTGACCTTCTGGGTTTGCACGTCAACACCGCAGTCGAGTGGGTCCGGAACAGCCGGGGCGACTGGGCTCACTACGCAGCTCTAGGCTCCCAGAGAATGCGAGGAGACAGCTAGCAACTGCTCCTCCTAGTTGACATCAGCAGTCGCCCTGAAATCGCGGGCGGGCCTTCGCCCCTCCTTGATTTGCGTCAATCCACGTGACTTTGCCGAAAACCTCTGCCACAGTGTCTTCCGACGTTACGTACCTCACTGACCCCGAGGTCGCTCGGGGCCCGACTGGGTCGCTACCTTCACGACCAAGCACCAGCCGACCTCGGAGACATATTGGCCTGGGCCCGTGCGCTCGGCATCGACGTCGTGCTCGAGATGAGCTCAACCAAGGAGATCACGCTTCGCCCGCGGACCAAATCCGTGTCTCAGGCATCTTCTATCCTTAAAATTAAGTCCAATTCGTCTCTTAGCAAAACGTCTTCGGCTGAGTGCATGGACTCATCTGACGTGCACGATCAAGACCTGTCTCGAAGACTGTCCGATCCGCGGGCGGAAGAAAGTGAAGTGACGTGGGTAGCGAACCGAACATCAGCTGGATAACCAACTTCCTCTGGGGCATTGCTGATGACGTCCTGCGCGACGTCTACGTGCGTGGCAAGTACCGCGACGTCATCTTGCCGATGGTCGTTCTCTACCGTCTCGACACCGTGCTCGCTCAGACCAAGCCAGCTGTGCTCGCTATGCACGAGCAGCTCAACGAGATGAAGATTACCGAGCAAGAGTCATCGCTGCGAAAGGCCGCCGGGTTACCCTTCTACAACACCTCGAAGTTCCAGCTCAAAGATCTGCGCAACCGTGCCAACAAGCAACAACTGCGTGCCGACTTCGAGGACTGGCTCGATGGCTTCTCAAAGAACGTCCAAGACATCATCCGCAACTTCAAGTTCCGCAACCAACTCGAAACCCTCAGTGACGCCGACGCCATCGGCAC
>CAIKBU010000124.1 GCA_903825765.1 uncultured Actinomycetes bacterium
GGACTTGATCGACGTTGGCGCCGCACGTGCGTGAGCGAGCTCCGACTCCCTCCGCAGTCCACGGTGCTCGATGTTGCGGCAGGTACCGGTGATTTCATTCGTGAACTAGCGCGCCAGGGCTATCGTGCCATCGCCACCGACCTCTCCTATGGCATGCTGAGTGCCGGTCACGGAATGCCAGAGCGAGTGCATGCCGATGCCCTGCATCTCCCACTCATCGATGGTGCCGTTGATGGCATCACGTGCGGGTACGCCCTGCGCAATTTCACCGATCTCGGAGGAACGTTAATCGAAATGGGTCGCGTTGTTCGGCCGGGTGGACGGATTGTCTTACTGGAGGTTGCTGAACCATCGAATCACCTCTTGCGAGTCGGCTTCACCTTTTGGTTCCGGCGCGTTGTACCGATTGTTGGCGGTCTTTTGAGTGACCGTGACGCCTACAAGTACCTTCCAAAATCAACGGCCTACCTGCCCGACGCCGTCACGTTGGCGGCGATGCTCCGTGACGCCGGCTTCGTCGCTGTTAACCACCGACTCATTATGCGGGGACTCAGTCAGCGTCTGATTGCCACGAAGGCATCATGAGATTGACGCGCATTGCCATCGCGCCAATTGAACCGGGTCTGCTGCGAGCCTGCGCCGCCCGAAGTGGCTATCTCATTGAATCGCCCGACGAATTGCGCGCTGGTTTCGGGGCGATTGTTGCCTCGCTCGAACTCCCCGGGGGCATCGCGGACACTGCGGACACCGAGGCCTTTTTTCGGAACCTCACGCTCGATGGGGATGAAGGACCGCGCGGGACGGGTGTGGTGGCCTTTGCCTCACTCCCCTTCGATCGCACGCAGCCCGGCCGCTTGGACGTCGTGGCGCTCACTATCTCCCAGTTTGGAGACGGTCGAGCATGGCTCACCACCGCTGAAGGTGCCCCCAGCATCTTCGACTTCATCGAGGACGTATCACCGCCCTCGCAAGAGACACAATCGGCCGTACGGCTGGCGTATGAGCCCTCAGGAGAGTCGTACGCCCGCAGCGTGGCCAAAGCCGTCGACCTCTTGCACGAGAGTGCCCTCGACAAGGTAGTTCTTGGTCGTTCCGTGGAGGGAACGGTGCACGACGCACTCGATCCCGCGGCGGTAGCCCATCGACTTCGGCGTCGCGAAACGACGAGCACGATTTACGCGCTCCCCACCCCTGGCGGACGATACGTCGGGGCTAGCCCTGAACTTCTCGTGGCGCGCATCGGCTCCACTGCGGCATGCCACCCGCTCGCTGGCACTATCGCACTCCCCGAGCGAGACGAGCACGATGACTACACGAAATGGCTCTTGTCGTCAGGGAAGAATCTGCACGAGCACGCCATTGTCGTAGACGACATTGCGTCTATTCTGCGCCCTCTCTACAACCTCGTGGAAGCCGACCAACAGCCAAGTATCGTGCCGCTACGCACACTCGCGCACCTCGGAAGCTGGGTTCGAGCGAGTCGGCTCGATGCGGGACCGTCCCCAACGGCCCTGTCCTTGCTCTCACTCCTTCACCCATCCGCGGCTGTCGGAGGGCTCCCTCGCACGAGAGCCACGCAAGTCCTTCGAGATCTTGAAGGTGTTGACCGCGGTCACTTCGCTGGTCCCGTTGGTTGGATTGACAGTGATGGTGATGGCGACTGGTGGGTTGGTATTCGTGGCGTCCTACTCAGCGACAACCACTTTCGAGCGTGGGCTGGTGCGGGGATTGTCGCCGAGTCCGATCCAGTAGCGGAACGGCAAGAGACGCGTGACAAACTCGCGAGTATCCTCGCGGCCGTCCTTATCGATCACATATAACGGCGAAACGGGCGCTGAAGTGCCCACGCGGTCACCAGCAGTAAAGCCTCGACGATAATCGCACCACTCATTTTTGACTCGCCCCGTTCGCGGTCACTGAAGGAAATGGGTACCTCGACGATAGACAGACCAGCACGTCGAGCTCGATACGTCATCTCAATTTGAAAACCATAGCCATCGGCGCGAACCGTGGCGTAGTCGATGTCAGCAAGCGCCTTGGCCGAATAGACGCGGTAGCCAGCGGTGGCATCGGCAACCTGTAGACCCAACGCGAACGAAGCGTACCGATTGCCACTTCGCGAAAGGAGTCGTCGACTGAAGGCCCAATTGGGTATTTGACCACCAGGAACGTAACGAGACCCAATCACCACGTCCGCCGATTTTGACGCGGCTAAGAGTGAAGGTAGGGACTCGGGGTCGTGCGAAAAGTCGCAGTCGATTTCAACGAAACGGTCGTACCCCTTGGCGATTCCCCACGAGAAACCTGCTCGGTAGGCCCCACCGAGCCCATCTTTGGTCGCTCTCTCGAGGAGGAAAATACTCCCAAGCTCATTCGCCACTTCCTGAGCGGCGGCGGCAGTCTCATCGGGACTCGAGTCGTCCACCACGAGAATTGTCGCGTCGGGCACCACAGTACGAAGGGAGCGCAACATTGGCACAACGTTCAGAATTTCGTTATACGTCGGGAGCACGACCAGCGTTGGCACATCGAAATCCTACTCGGGTGACCTAGACTGGCGGTCTACCGGTGGCGCGTCGCGCCACTCGAATGGAACGGTACCACCCATGACCCGTGACAATCGCGCTCGATTCACCATGCCGCGAGAAATTCGCATCATTCTGAGCCTGGGGTGCGTCGTCTTTGTCTTTGAGTACCTCGTTTTACCCCAGTTCGCTTCAGCGCGCCATTCACTTCATCTTCTCGCGATGCTCAATCCGGCCATCGTGGCCCTGGCGGTCGCTCTCGAAATGGCGGCGATTTTCGCCTACGTCGAACTCACCAGGGCGGTGCTGTACCCGCACGCCCCGAGTCGTTTTAATGTCCTGCGCGTCAATCTCGCGGGTCTGGCAATTGGGCACGTAGTCCCGGGCGGTGCGGCGCCCTCAGGTGCACTGGCCTATCGAATCTTTAACGAACTCGGCGTACCAAAGGACACCAATGCCTTCGGACTGGCCGCCCAGGGCGCTGGTTCGGCCGTGGTGCTCAACTTGCTGTTCTGGTGCGCGCTCGTCATCTCCATTCCACTCAACGGCTTCAGCCCCCTCTACGGTTTTGCCGCACTGGCCGGTGTCTTTTTACTCCTGGCCTTCTTCGGGACCATTTTGCTCATCACGCGGGGGCAGCGCCGCGCCGACGCGTGGCTGCGCTTTGCGGCTCAGTGGGTACCAGCCATTGATCCAGAGAAGGTGTCCGTCCTGCTCAACCGCGTCGCGGACCGGATTACGTTGCTGGTGCAGTCGCGTCGCACGTTATGGACTGCCTTCAAGTGGGCGGGGCTCAATTGGCTCTTTGATGCGGCGTGCCTCTGGGTCTTCATTTGGGCCTTTGGTTCAATCATCTCGCCCATTGACGTGCTCGTCGCGTATGGTTTGGCCAACATTTTGGCGGCGATTCCCGTGACACCGGCGGGTCTCGGCGTAGTCGAGGGTGTGTTGATTCCCACCTTGGTCGGCTTCGGAGTACCGCACGCGCAAGCCATTTTGGCGGTGCTGGCCTATCGTCTCGTTAACTTCTGGATACCTATCCCCATCGGTGGCGCTGCCTACGCGTCGCTCCAATGGCGTAAATCACCGCGAGTTCTCAGCGCAGACGGGCCTTCGCCAGCGCCTGACGCTTGAACTCACGTTGCACTGAGAAGTTGTTGACAGCCTGAATCCGGCGCCATCGTCGGTCGGTGCCGAGGACCCACGAGAATTGGTCGTCGCGCCAGGTCATGGCAAACGCTTCCAGTAATTCCGCCTGGACCGCCCCATCAGTGATGGGGACGAGCACTTCGACGCGACGATCGAGGTTGCGCTCCATGAGGTCGGCTGAGCCCATGTAGATACGAAAGCCCACTTCGCCAGGACGCCCAAAGATGAACAGGCGTGAATGCTCCAAGAATTCGCCCACTACTGAATGAATCGCGATGTTTTCGGAGAGCCCCGGCACGCCAGGACGCAGGCAGCAAAGTGTGCGCACCGCGAGCTGCACTTCAACGCCCGCCAGTGAAGCAGCGTAGAGGGCGTCAATGACGGCGGGGTCCGTAAGGCCGTTTACCTTGAGCTGGATGCGCCCCTCGGTGCCGCGAAGCGTTTGCTCCTCGATGAGGGCGATGATTTTGCGGCGGACGCCGTAGGGGCTGACGACAATTTTGTCATAGTTACCATTTTTGGCGAAGCCCGTCAGAAAGTTAAAGAGTTCCCCGACGTCGTGGGTGATGACGGGATCGCAGGTCAAGAGTCCGAAGTCTTCGTAACTCCGCGCTGTCTTTGAGTTGTAGTTACCGCTGCCGATGTGGACGTAACGACGGGTCACGTTCCCCTCGTTGCGCACCACGAGCGCCGTCTTGCAGTGGGTTTTGAGACCAACAATGCCATACACCACGTGCACGCCGGCGTCTTCGAGCGCTTTGGCCCAGTTGATATTGGCCTCTTCGTCGAACCGAGCCTTCAGTTCAACGAGGGCCACCACTTGCTTCCCTTGTTCGGCCGCTTGAATAAGCGACGCGACGATAGGAGAGTCACCCGAAGTTCGATACAACGTCTGCTTGATTCCCACCACGGCGGGATCGCTCGCCGCCTGAGCGATGAACTGTTCAACCGAGTCGCTGAATGACTCATAGGGGTGGTGCAAGAGGATGTCACCCTCTCGAATGGCGTCAAAGATGTTGCCGATGCGATCACCGTCAACCAGGCGCTTGGGCGTAAGCGGGGTCCAGTTCTCACCCTTGAGGTCAGGTCGGTCGATGCCGTAGAGCGACCAGAGATCGTGCAGACCAAGTGGTGCGTCAGTGATGTAGACATTCGAACGATCAATTTCGAGCTGTGTCGTCAAGAGTTCCAGATACTCCGGCGACATGCCATTTTGAATTTCGACTCGCAAGGCCTCACCAAAACGGCGACGGCGGAGTTCGACTTCCAGCGCGGCCAAGAGGTCGTCAGTTTCGTCCTCATCAATGGAGAGGTCGGCATTACGGGTCACGCGAAAGAGGTCCGCAGCTCCAATGCTCATGCCAGGAAAGAGCCGTGGCAGATTCAAAACAATAAGGTCTTCCAGCAAGACGTACCCACCGTCACCGACGGGAAGAAAACGTGGCAGTGAACTCGGTACCTTGATTCGTGCATTGCGCTCTTCGCCAGTGTCTTCGTCACGCACAATCACCGCGATATTCAATGAGAGATTCGAGATCATTGGAAAGGGGTGTCCGGAGTCGACGGCCAGTGGCGTAAGAACTGGGTACACGTGCTCATCGAAATATTTCGTCAAGGTCTCTCGGGCTTCATCGGACAGATCAATGCCGCGGACGATGCGAAGACCTTCTGATGCCAGTGCGGGCAACAACACGTCGAGCAGTATGCGGTCTTGTCGCTCAACCAGAGAAAGGACTCGTTCACGAATAGCGGCCAGTTGCTGCTTTGGCCGCAGGCCGTCGATGGAAGGTGTCTGCACACCGGCCGCAACCTTGTCCTCAAGACTGACGACGCGCACTTGGAAAAACTCGTCGACCATGTCGGCGAAGATGGCAATGAATTTGAATCGCTCCAGGAGGGCCTGCGACGAGTCGTCGGCCAAGTCGAGTAGGCGAGCGCCAAATTCCAAACGAGACAATTCACGACTTGAGAACCGCTCAGGGCCAAATGATGAGACATCGAACGGCAAGGTACTTGGACTTTCTCTTGGGGATTAGCAACGCACCGCCAATGCTAGGACTACTCTGGCTCTGTGGCGACTACTGAAAGGTTAAACGTTGAGTATCGTCGCTAGCGCAACTGTCACGCAGAGGAAACGTTCACGTCGAACCGAACTGGTGCTGTTGATTGCCTCGTGGGCCATCACCGCCGCGTTCTACGTGTTGGCGTCGCTCGGCAGCCATGGCGCGATGCCGGCGAATCTCTCTCGCTTCCTCGCCTTTATGGTTGGTGTGAGCCTGGCTCTACACCTGGCCATTCGCTACCTCGCGCCCTATGCCTCACAGATACTGCTCCCGGTGGCAACGATGCTGAACGGCATTGGTCTCGTTGAAATTATTCGCTGGAATCCCCCACGGGCGTCGTTTCAAGCGCTCTGGTTCGCTATTTCGGCCGTCGCCGTCGTCATCGTCTTAGTGGTAGTGCGGAACGCGCGCGACCTCGACCGCTACCGCTACATCACCTTGCTGAGCGCCATTCTCTTGATGCTCTCACCGCTTATCCCCCACTTCGGTCGAAACATCAATGGTGCTCGCTTGTGGGTTGTCGTGGGACCATTGTCGCTGCAGCCCATTGAGCTCGCCAAGATCCTCCTGGCCTTCTTCTTTGCCTCCTATCTGGCTTCGAATAGGGCCGTATTGTCGACCGCGACGCAACGCTTTATGGGGCGACTCATCGTGCCACCTCGCGTCGTGGTGCCAATTTTTGTCGCCTGGGGTATCGCGATTGGCATTTTGGGCGCCGAGAACGACATCGGCTTTGCTATTTTGCTCTTCGCCTTATTTATCGCGCTCTTGTGGCTCACCACCGGATTAAAGAGTTACCTCGTCCTCGGCATCGCCATGTTCGCGGCGGGTGGCGTCGTGGCGTATCAACTCTTTCCGCAGGTACAAGCCCGAGTGAGTCTCTGGATCAACCCCTGGTCAGCGCATAACCTCAGCTACACCCAACAGATCATTCAAGGTTGGTTTTCGCTGGCGGCGGGTGGGGTGACGGGCACGGGGCTCGGCCTTGGTCAGTCCGGCAACATTGCCTTCATCACCTCGGACATGATTTTTGCCGCTATTGGTGAAGAACTCGGGCTACTGGGTGTCATCTTTGTTCTGTGCCTCTTTATCGCCTTTATCGGTGAGGGCTTTGCCATCGCCCAGCGAGCCCACACTGACTTCGTTCGCCTCGCCACCGTCGCGCTCACGGCCACGGTGGGGCTGCAGGCCTTCGTGATCATGGCGGGTATCTTGCGGCTCCTTCCCTTTACTGGCATCACGCTGCCATTCGTCGCCTACGGAGGGTCGTCACTGTTCGCCAATTACGTCATCCTGGCGCTCCTGTTGCGAATTTCTGACGGAAACAATCGCGAACGCGGCGGTGGCACCATTGTCGCCGTGAGTTTCGATTAACCCCGACGAAGGCCTTCGACGATTGCTTCGTTGACCAGCACCGGGGCCATCGGAGCCCGAAGTGCCACCGCGACGGCGTCGCTCGGACGACAGTCGAAGATGCGTCGGCCGTTTGGGCTCATCAGATCGAGTTCGGCGAAGACGATCGACCCCTCCACCCGTACGAATCGTACGGCGATCACGTCAGCACCGAGGCCGTCAATAACGAGTGACAGTAGTTCACTCGTGCTGGGCCGCACTCCGGCACGAGCGTCGGCCGCAGCGGCAATGGTGACCGCATCGGTCACGCTGATTGGAATGGTGAATTCACGCTGGTCGCCCTCAGACTCACGAAAGTGCAACAGGGCTGAAGGATCTCGAACGTCGTAGGTGACGCCCGCGAACTGGACCAGCCGGAACACCATGTTCTCGTCGAGTGGCTCCCCCACCGGTGGCAACGTCATCACTACCCTCCGACGCGACGCGACACGCTCAGCACGAGTCCGCCCGCGAGATAAAAAACTAAGACCGCCGATCCACCGTAGCTAACGAGCGGCAGTGGAATGCCCGTCACGGGCATAATGCCCATGGTCATACCGATATTTTCAAACGCCGAGAAGCAGAAAAAGACGAGGACCCCAACACAAAGGACTCGACCCATGGTGTCGCGAGCGAAGCGGCCATTACGCCACATACGCCACGCGATGAGTGAGAGTAACCCGATCAGGACCAGCGCGCCCACAAGGCCGAACTGCTCACCAATCGCGGTGAAGATGAAGTCGGTTCGTTGTTCTGGAACGTACCCCATGGTCGTCTGCATTCCGGAGAACGCCCCTTGCCCAAAGAGACCACCATTGCCAATGGCGGTCTTCGCATTCGCAACTTCGTAGACGAGGGCCGCGACTGCCTTGTTCGTGGAGTTCTGATTAATGAACGACACGAAGCGGTCAACTTGGTACTTGTGCAGCACGTTGAAGTACACCGCACCCACCAATGAGATACCACCCGCCACTGCGAGAAAGGACATGAATCGGGGTGGAACCCCGGCAATGGCCATCATGGCCGCCGTAACCAGAATGATGATGATGGCGGTGCCGAGATCGGGTTGGAACACGATCAGCCCCACCGGAACGAGCACCATCATCAGCAGCCGAACAATGTCGTACAACCGCAGTCCTTCGTTGCGACGACTCGCAAAGGTGGCCACCGCCACGATGAGCACGAGCACGGTGAATTCACTAGGTTGCACTTGAAAAAAGCCAAAGTTGTACCATCGCTGGGCCCCGAGAGCGCTCTGACCCGCGACGAAAACACCGGCCAGGGCTACAACCGCGGTTAGATAGGCCGGTGTGGCCAGGAAGTCAAAGCGACGATAGTCGAGCCGAGAAACCACGTACATGGCGATAATGCCTACGACGACGAAGCCGAACTGTCGTTCGAAGTAGTACTGCGGGTTGTACCCCGCGACGAGGAGCTGAACGCGAGTCGCCGAGTACACGAAAAATGAGCCGGCGAGTCCGAGGAGTGCGAGGCCAAGAAACAGAACGGCATCGAACTGTTCGCGGGGACGACGAAGGAGTGAGGGGTCGAATGACGTCATCGGAGCACCGTCATTAACGCCGCGCCATCAAGAGGCACCCCCCACCACCAGCTCATTTGTAGGGCTGCTTGGTACGCCAGCATCGGGAGGCCGTTCATCACGGCACAACCCTCGGCGCTGTAGTACTTCATCCACTTGCTAACCGGCTCGTTGTAGGTGATATCAACCGCGCGCGTCGCGTGGTCAACGCCTGCGTACATCGATGGATCAGAGCGTCCCGGTGCCGGCGTCGTGGTGACGACGAGGTCGACGTGGTCATCGGTGCGGTCGTCGCAAACGACGCCGGGGTACGACGCACAAAGTGCGTGACGTGCTTGGTCATTACGACCGACGAGCGAAACGCGGGCAACACCGGCGTGCACCAGCGCATCGATAATCGCGGTGGCCGAACCACCCGTACCCTCCACCACCACGTGACGACCCATAACGTCATAGTGCCACTCGCCGAACAGGGCATTCAAGAAACCTGGACCATCGGTGGCGCGGCCCTGGAGCGCATCCCCGTGCCAACGCAGCGAGTTAACAACACCCAGTCGAATCGCGCTCTCATCGAGCCACTCGCACCTCGTCGCAAGGGCTGCCTTGAGAGGCATTGTCACTGACACGGCGTCAAAGTCACGTCCCATGCGAGCGACGAACGTGTCCACCTCATCGAGGGTAACGTCAATCCGCTCCGAATGACCCGTCAGACCAACACTCGCGAGACCCGCCTGATGGAGTTCGGGTGAACGTGAGTGGTCGATAGGACTCCCCACCACGCCGAGGCGCCACCTCACAAAAGTCCCCGTGACTGAGCGAGGCGTTCATTGGCGAGCTGCTCGGCGAATGTCGTAGAGAAGGCCATGGTACCGTCGTTTTTAACGAGGACGAAATAACGCCACGAGCCCACCGGTGGGTGCAGCATGGCCGAGAGGGCCTCGGGCGAGACGACGCAAATTGGAGTCGGAGGAAGCCCAGCGTTGAGGTACGTGTTGTAGGGCGTGACGGTTTGAAGCATGGCGGAGGTCACTTTTCCGCCATCGCGATGCAACGCGTACAGAACCGTTGAGTCCATCTGGAGCGATCCGTGGGTGGCGAGTCGGTTCAAAATCACTCGAGCCACCTTGGGCATATTGACGTGGTAATAACCCTCTTTTTGCACCACTGAGGCGCCAATAAGCATTTGATAGGCCGAGAGACCTTGGATGCTCGACGACGGTGAGAAACCGACACGTTGCGCCATGCTCGTAAATGAGGCGTGCATGGCTGCCAACAGGGCCGCTGGGCTTTCGCCCGGGGCGATGACGTAGTCATCGGGGCCAATGAGGCCTTCGAAGGACGAGAGGGCCCCGTACGAGCTCGTGGCGGCCCGGGACTGCGCCGCGCGCATGAAGCCGCTCGCGTACGCCGACCCCTTGTCTTGGACCAGTAGCTGGTTGATTTCCCACAGCGCCATTCCCGGCGTCACCGACACGACGACCGCATTCGGCCCACCACTGAGAAGCGCTCGAATGCCGCTGAAGGAGTCATTTTGCGGAATCTCATAGGCACCGGGTTGCACGACCAACGAACCCAACAACAAGGTGTCGAGTCGGAAGGCGAACGGCGACGACAGGACACCACTGGAGTGGAGTCGCCCCGCAATCGTCGAGAGCGAGTCACCAGGCTTGACGACCACAATGACTGGCTTACCTAAGCCGCCGAGGGGGAACAACTGCAGGGCGAACCACGCCACCATCATCACGCCGACGACGAAAACGCCACCAATGGTGCGACGGAGTGTTTTAGCGGCCATGACGGGCATCGATGTAGTGCTGCAGGAGAACAACTGCCGACGCGGAGTCGATACGGTCGCGCGACCCCTTCGTGGTTGCGCCGGTGGCGTGCAGGGCGCGTTGCGCCTGGGTAGTCGTCAGGCGTTCATCGCACTGCGCTACCGGAACTGCCAGTCCCGCCGCTAGCTGCTCGAAGAGGCCATCAGCAAACTCGGTTGACGCCGTTACGTTGCCGGACAACGAGAGGGGGCGGCCGATTACTACTTCGGCCACCACTTCTTCTTCGATTACGGCTCGAACATGGTCAACAAAACGCTCGTCATAGGACAAGGCCGGACGCGGAAAGGCCATCGATTCGCTCGAGTCAGTAACCGCGAGGCCACATCGCTTCGTGCCGGGATCGATGCCCAGGATGCGCGCCATGCTCTAGAGCGCAGTCGCAGCCTGAAGGACGCGGTCGATACCGTCGACGTCACGGCCACCGGCGAGCGCCAAGTCTTTCGAACCGCCGCCGCCGCCACCCACCAAAGGAGCAAGTTGCTTCACCGTGGCACCCGCGTCCAGCGTGTCGTCGCTCGCCACCACCAGTACCACCTTGCCCTCGAAGGCACCAACGAGCACCACGGCCCGTCGCCCGCGACGCTGGAGATCCTGGGCCAGCGAACGCAACTGCTCCCCGGGGTAGCCATCAACTCTCGCCACGAGCACCGGACGGTCAGATTCGGCGTGAAGTTGATCGGCGAACAGTGACAGTTGCGACTGACGTAGTGCAACGACTTCTTTCTCCACCTCGCGTTGACGCTCAAACAGACGTTCGAGTGACGGGAGAACGTCATCGAGCGACGACTTGAGCAACGTCGCTACCGACCCCAAGGTCCGCTCCATTTCAGCGCTCCGACGATACGCACCCATGGCGCTCACGGCCTCAATACGGCGAGTGCCCGAACCAATCGAGGCCTCACCCACGACTTGAATCTGGCCGATGTCGCCCAATCGGTCGACGTGGGTTCCACCACAGAACTCCAGGCTGTACTTACCGGCGCGCACCACGCGGACGGTGTCGCCGTACTTGTCACCGAAGAAGGCTATGGCCCCCATTTTCTCCGCTTCGGTCTTCGAGGTTTGCACCGTTTCGACCGGCGCATTGAGTGTTATCTCCTCATTGACGAGGGTCAACACGGCCGACACTTCTTCATCTCGCACACCCGCCCCGTGGGCGAAGTCAAAGCGGAGACGATCGGGACCGACGTAGGAACCCTGCTGGCGCACATGGTCACCGAGCACCGTACGAAGCGCTGAGTGCAGCAGGTGCGTGGCCGTGTGGTTGCGACGAGTGGCCTCTCGACGGTCGGGGTCAATCGTGGCGAGACCGGTTTGGCCCGGCAGGATGTCACCAGTCAATGTGCCTCGGTGGGAAAACAAACCGCCCGCGACATTCTGGGTGTCGATGATCTCGAAACGGCCTGATTCGGTAACGAAGGTACCGGTGTCGCCAATCTGACCACCGGATTCGGCGTAGAAGGGGGTCGTGGTTAAGAACAGTTCACTCAATCCATCGGGCCTCGAGAGGACGGCGACCGCGGTGGTCTCGAGGCTGTAGTGCGAAACGTCGCGACCGAGGAACGTCGTCGTCCCGCTGGCCTCGATGAGTTCGCGGTACTGCGAATCATCAGCCAGTCGTAGATTCTTCGACGACGCTCGAGCGCGCTCTCGCTGCTGCGCCATCTGCTCATCAAACGCGTCCCGGGCCACTTCGAGGCCGACTTCGGCCACGAGTTCCGAGGTCAGTTCGATGGGGAACCCGTGAGTGTCGTGCAAGCGAAAGGCCACGTCGCCCGGAAACGTCGTTGAACCACTCGAAGTGACCTCGTTCTGTGCGCTTTCGAGGAGCGACATCCCCGTGCGCAACGTGCGGCTGAAGCCAGCCTCTTCACGCTCGAGGACCGCCGCGATGTTTTCGCGGTCCTTCACCAGAATCGGGTAGGCCTCGCCCATCTTGACGATCGTGGCGTCAACGAGCGAGGCAACCAGGTTCGCGTCGGAACCAGAACGGCGAGCGGCCAAAATGGCGCGACGAATAATTCGACGCAGCACGTACCCGCGCCCTTCGTTCGACGGGAGAACGCCATCGGCGACCAGCATCGTCATGGCGCGACCATGGTCCGCGATACGTCGGATCGCAATGTCAACCGTCTCATGTGCGCCGTAGGTCGCTCCGACGGCCCGACTGGCGGTCTCAATCAATGGCGCGAACAGGTCGGTGGCGAACACCGACTCGACACCATTGAGAATCGACAGCACCCGTTCAAAGCCGGCACCGGTGTCGATGTTTTGCTTTGGCAGGTTGACCAGGGCCTGGCCGGGGTTCTTCTCGTACTGCATGAAGACGAGGTTCCAGATTTCAATGAAGCGGTCTTCACCGCCGAAGGCCGGTCCGCCGTCAGCACCGAAGGCTGGACCCTTGTCGACGAAGATCTCGGAGCAGGGACCGCAGGGGCCCGTCTCACCCATGTCCCAGAAATTGTCCTTGTCGAGACGCTGAATGCGCTCGGGGCGGATACCAATGAGGTCACGCCAGATTTCTTCCGCTTGGTCGTCACTTTCGTGCACCGTGATCCACAGACGCTCGGGGTCGAGGCCGAAGCCCTCCGTAATAAGTCCCCAGGCGTACTTGATGGCGCCTTCCTTGAAGTAGTCACCAAAGGAAAAGTTTCCCATCATTTCGAAGAACGTCAGATGGCGCTGCGTCGTACCGATTTGGTCGATGTCAGGTGCACGGAAGCACTTTTGAATGGAGACGGCACGAGGACTTGGCGGCGTTTCTTCCAAAAGGAAATACGGCTTGAAGGGCACCATTCCCGCCACCGTGAATAACAGTGAGGGGTCGTGAGGAATCAGGCTGGCCGAGGGCACGATCAAGTGCCCATTGTCGGCGAAGTAATTCAGGAATGTCGAACGAAGTTGAGCGGCTTGCACGCCTTTCACTCTACCGTCGAAGTCCCTTCGACCGTGGCGTCGGTACGCCGGCGCCACGTGGCGACGAGGTCAACTTCGGCACCGGTTTCGCCGGCCTCGAACAATGACACATCAACGAGTTCGTCGGGCAAATACTGTTGCGCGACCCAGTTCTGCGGGAAATCATGGGGATAGAGATACGCACGACCATGACCCAAGACGGCGGCGGCGCTGTAGTGCGCATCGCGAAGGTGAGCCGGGACAACCGCACCGTGCGCCAGCACCGCGGCGGAAGCCGCGGCAAGTGCCCGCGTGGCGGAATTGCTCTTGGGGGCCAACGCCAACGCCAACGTGGTGTGCATGAGGGCGTACCGTGCTTCGGGAAGACCAACGAACTCCACCGCACGGGCACAGCTCTCCGCCAAGGTAAGCATCGACGAATCGGCGAGGCCAATATCTTCACTCGCGCTAATCACGAGGCGGCGAGCCAAGAAGCGGGCACTTTCACCCGCCTCGAGCATGGCGACGAGCCAATAGGCGGCGGCGTCAGGGTCAGACCCCCGGATGGACTTGATGAGCGCCGACACCTGGTCGTAATGCGAATCGGCGTTCTGGTGAAGTATCCGACCATCGCGGGCGGCACCGATGTGTTCCTTTGTCACCACGTCCGTTCCCGCCAGGATGACCGCCGTGTCGAGTGTCGTCAGCACGGAACGAGCATCACCGTCGCCCGTCGCCACAAGTACCTGAACCGCTTCGTCTTCAATGGTCACCCCTCGAAGGGCCACTCCACGCTCCACCAACGTGGTCAGTTCCACTGTCGTTAGAGAATGCAGTCGCCACAGGGTTGTTCGACTCAAGAGCGCGGCATTGACCTCAAAATAGGGATTCTCAGTGGTGGCGCCGATAAGGGTGATCTCGCCCGCCTCGGTCGCCGGAAGCAGCAGGTCCTGCTGGGATTTTGAGAATCGGTGCACTTCGTCGATGAACAAGACGGTCAGTTGTCCGCGTTCGCCAAGTCGCTGCTTCGCCCGTTCGATAACCTCGCGGACCTCCTTCGCTCCACTCGACGTCGCCGACAGCGCCTCGGCGTGGTAGCCGGCCGTCTGGGCGAGCAAGCGCGCCAGCGTGGTCTTTCCGGTACCGGCGGGGCCCCAAAGAATCATCGACGACAGGCGCTGCGCCTCCACCAATTTACGCAGTGGCGCGCCTGGTCCCACGAGGTGGGATTGTCCGACCACCTCGTCGAGCGAGCGTGGTCGTAGTACTTGCGCGAGTGGGGCCGTGGCGCGAAGGCGCTCGGCGGCGGAGGCGTCAAAGAGTGACGTCACTACCCCTTGGTGGGCGCTTTGAGTCGGAGGTCGCGCAACTGACGCGCCGTGATCTCCTTGGGGGCACCGGTCATGACGTCAGATCCCGACTGAGTCTTCGGGAAGGCAATGACTTCACGAATGTTGTCCTCACCGGCGAAAATGGCCGTCAAGCGGTCGATGCCGAAGGCGAAGCCTGCGTGTGGCGGTGCACCGTACTTGAAGGCTCCGAGCAAAAAGCCGAAACGATTCTCGGCTTCGTCATCACTGATGCCGAGCGCGGAGAAGATTGTCGCTTGAATATCGCCTCGGTGAATACGAACTGAACCGGAGCCCAATTCCCATCCGTTGAGGACGAGGTCGTAGGACTGTGAGCGGACCTTCAAGGGGTCGGTAGCGATGAGATCGAGGTCCTCGAGGTTTGGCATCGTGAACGGGTGGTGAGCGGCCTGGAGGTTGCCGTCTTCGTCCACGCCTTCAAACATCGGAAAGTCAGTGATCCAGACGTAGTGGTGAGGGCCAGCCGATACCGGTGGTGCGCCCAGCGTGAGGCGCAGGGCACCCAGCACCTTGCAGGCGAGTGCGTACTCATCGGCGACCACCAGCACGAGGTCGCCCTCGAGGGCGCCATCGACACTTCGAATGGCCGACTGCTCATCGTCGTTCAAGAACCGAACCAGTGGCGAGTCGAGGCCGTCGGGGGTGACACGGAACCACGCCAGCCCCTTGGCACCCAAACCCTTGGCTTGCTCGGTGAGAGCATCGAGTTTCGAACGGGAAAATTCAGCGCCACCGGGCACTCGAATTGCCTTGACCACGGGTGCGCCAAAGGCCTTAACCTCGGTGGCGGCAAAGGCGCCCGACAGGTCCTGGAGGACCATGCCAAAGCGCAGGTCGGGCTTGTCCGTGCCGTAGAGGTCGAGCGCGTCGGCCCACGTCATACGTCCGATGGTGCCGGGTCGGATCCCCGTCGCCATTTCGGCCGCGTCCAGCACCGCTTCCGAGACGAA
>CAIKBU010000125.1 GCA_903825765.1 uncultured Actinomycetes bacterium
CCACCTCGGACTTGAACGACCTCTACCGTCGCGTGATCAACCGCAACAACCGACTCAAGCGACTGCTTGACCTCGGGGCCCCGGACATCATCGTGAACAACGAGAAGCGCATGTTGCAAGAAGCCGTTGACGCGCTGTTTGACAACGGCCGTCGCGGCCGTCCCGTCGCCGGCCAGAGTGGACGTCCACTCAAGTCGCTGTCGGACATGCTCAAGGGTAAGCAGGGACGTTTCCGTCAGAACCTGCTCGGTAAGCGCGTGGACTACTCAGGCCGTTCGGTCATTGTGGTGGGACCGACGCTGAAGCTGCACCAGTGTGGTTTGCCGAAGATGATGGCGCTGGAACTCTTCAAGCCCTTCGTCATGAAGCGCCTCATCGAGACGCAGTTGGCACAGAACATCAAGAGCGCCAAGCGTATGGTGGAGCGTCGTAAGTCGATCGTGTGGGACGTCCTCGAAGAGGTCATCCGCGAGCACCCCGTCTTGCTGAACCGCGCCCCGACGCTGCACCGCCTCGGTATCCAGGCCTTCGAACCGATTCTGGTTGACGGCAAGGCCATTCAGATTCACCCGCTCGTTTGCAAGGCGTTCAACGCCGACTTCGACGGTGACCAGATGGCGGTGCACGTGCCGCTGTCGGCCGAAGCCCAGGCCGAAGCCCGCATCTTGATGCTCTCGACGAACAACATCTTCACCCCCGCGACCGGTCGCCCCATTACGGAGCCCGCGCAGGACATGGTGTTTGGTGCGTACTACTTGACGAACCTCAACAAGGGTGAGACGAATGACACGCTGGCTGCCACAGTCAACGCGCCCGTCTTCCGTCACGTCTTCGACATCGAGAACGCACTGCACGACAAGACAGTCACGCTCCACTCGGCTATCGAGATTCGCCCACAGTTGGGCTCGACGCTCGACGCGCGTCTCGCCGCCGCTGGTGTTGCGATCACCGGTGCGAGTCGCCGTTTGGTGACGACTCCGGGTCGTGTCTTGTTCAACGAAGCGCTGCCTAGCCGTTCGAATGCTGAGGGTGAACTCGAGGCCTTCGGCTTCGTGAACGTGCTCATCGGAAAGAACGCCAAGCCCATTGGTGAAATCGTCTCGGAAGTTTCACAGTCCTACGGTCGTCAATTGGTTGCCGAGTCCCTCGACGCCATCAAGAACCTGGGCTTCAAGTACGCCACCAAGTCTGGTCTGACCATCTCGATTGACGACGTCGTGACGACGTCGGAGAAGACGGCCATCCTGGAGAAGTACGAAGAGCAGGCCGCCAAAGTCGAGCTCAACTACCGCCGAGGTGTCATTGTCGACGACGAGCGCCGCCAGCAGGAAATTGAGATCTGGACGAACGCAAACAAGGAAGTCGGTGATGCGACTGACAAGGCCATGAATGCCGCCTTCGAGAACCACATCCGCATGATGGTGGACTCGGGTGCACGTGGTAACAGCCAGCAGATCCGTCAGATTGCCGCCATGAAGGGCCTCGTGTCCAACCCGCGCGGTGAAATGATTCCTCGTCCGATCAAGTCGTCCTTCCGCGAAGGTCTCTCGGTCCTCGAGTACTTCATCTCGACGCACGGAACCCGTAAGGGTCTCGGTGACACCGCTCTGCGTACCGCTGACTCGGGCTACCTGACTCGTCGACTGGTCGACGTCGCCCAGGAACTCATCGTCAAGGAACTGGACTGTGGCACGAGCCGTGGCATGTGGATTGAGAACGTCGCCGCTGACACTCGTGGTCAGCGCTCGTACCTCGAGACCAAACTGTGGGGCCGCGTGGTGGCCGAGCCCGTCACGTTGTCAGACGGCTTCACCTACGAAGCGGGCTACATGCTGATGATGGACGACGTGTTCCGTCTGCGCGACGACTCGGCCGTTAGCCGTGTCCGTGTCCGCACCACGTTGACCTGTGACGCCATTCAGGGTGTCTGCGCCTGGTGCTACGGACTCTCCCTCGCGACCCACCAGATGGTGGAGCTTGGTGAAGCAGTTGGTGTCATCGCCGCCCAGTCCATTGGTGAGCCGGGTACCCAGCTGACCATGCGTACCTTCCACTCCGGTGGTGTGTCGGACTCCGACATCACCCACGGTCTGCCCCGCGTGGTTGAGCTCTTCGAGGCTCGCACCCCGAAGGGTGCCGCGAAGGTCGCTGAATGGTCTGGTCGCGTCACCGTCGAACTGATTGGTCGTGAGCGTAAGGTCACGATTGTCTCCGACGAGGGCGATATCCAGGAAGAGTCGATCCCAATCGCTCGTCACCTCTACGTGGAAGACGCCCAGGAAGTGGAGGTCGGCACGCCGCTCCACGATGGTCCGCTCGACCCGAAGAAGATGATGAGCCTGAAGGGTACGCGCGACACGCAGCAGTACTTGGTTGAGGAAGTCCAGAACGTCTACCGTGACCAGGGTGTGTCGATTCACGACAAGCACATCGAGCTCATTGTCCGTCAGATGACCCGCCGCGTGCAGGTTGTCAACTCGGGTGACTCGGTCTGGCTGCCTGGCGCCATGATTGACGTCAAGGTCTTCAACGACATCAACGACGAACTCGAATCCAGTGAGAAGGAAGTTGCCGAAGGTCGTGCCCAGTTGATGGGTATCACCAAGGCCTCGCTCGCCACTGACTCGTGGCTGTCGGCCGCCTCCTTCCAAGAGACGACCCGTGTGTTGACCGAAGCGGCCATCGAGGGCAAGCGTGACTACCTCGTTGGACTCAAGGAAAACATCATTATCGGTAAGTTGATTCCGGCCGGTTCAGGTCTGGAGTACTACAACGAGAAGGACACCAAGCGCGGCATGGTTATGCCTGGCGCCCAGCTCCTTCCCGAGTGGGCTCAGGTGGATGACGATGACCTCGACTTGGCGAGTTTGCTGGGCGAGACGTCGAACGAGGACAGCTTCAGTGCTGACCTGGCCGCCTTCCAGAACATCGGTGCGAACTACGACGAGACTGTCGTTATCGACGACGATGACGACGCGACTGTCGTTATCGACGACGATGACGACGCGACCGAGACCGATCTCGGTGGTGCCTCAGGTCTGTAAGTAGTAGGGAAGTCCGACGTCGGTCGTGTGACCGACGTCGGGTTTGCCGTCGGGGTGCTGTTTGTCCTAACATAGAAAGTCCGTGCGCCAGCAACGCTGGCGCGTGTCAAGAACGAAGTAATAATCAGAAGAGGTTCTGCGTGCCCACAATTGCACAGTTGGTCCGAAAGGGCCGACAGGACAAAGTATCCAAGACCAAGACGCCGGCACTCAAGGGTGCCCCACAGCGTCGTGGCGTATGCACCCGTGTGCACACCGTCACGCCGAAGAAGCCGAACTCGGCCCTTCGTAAGGTCGCTCGTGTCCGTTTGACGTCCGGTGTGGAAATCACCGCCTACATCCCGGGTGTTGGTCACAACCTCCAGGAGCACTCGATTGTGCTCGTGCGTGGTGGTCGTGTGAAGGACCTCCCTGGTGTGCGTTACAAGATCATTCGCGGCGCGCTTGACACCTCGGGTGTGCGCGACCGTAAGCAGGCCCGTAGTCGCTACGGTGCCAAGAAGGAGAAGAAGTAATGCCTCGTAAAGGCCCCGCCGTACGCCGTGAGGTGCCCCTTGACCCGATCTACAAGTCGGTCATCGTCACGCAGGTCACCAACAAAATTCTGGAGCGCGGCAAGCGCACCATCGCCGAGCGCATTGTCTACACCGCCCTCGAGACGGTCGAGCAGAAGACGGGCGGCGACCCCGTCGCCGCACTGAAGCGCGCCCTCGAGAACGTCCGCCCCGAGCTGGAAGTCCGCAGCCGCCGCGTCGGTGGTACTACCTACCAGGTGCCGGTCGAGGTTCGTCCCCGCCGTGCCACCACCTTGGCGATCCGCTGGTTGACCGACTTCGCCAAGAAGCGCCGTGAGAAGACCATGGCTGAGCGTTTGGCTGCCGAAATCATCGACGCCAGCAACGGCGTTGGCGCCGCTGTCAAGCGTCGTGAAGACATGGCCAAGATGGCCGAATCCAACAAGGCGTTCGCGCACTACCGCTGGTAAGAAAGAAAGTTTCCTGACATGGCTACCCCTCGCGAATTTCCCCTCGACAAGGTTCGCAACATCGGCATCATGGCCCACATCGACGCCGGTAAGACGACGACGACTGAGCGCATCTTGTTCTACACCGGTAAGAACTACAAAATCGGTGAAGTGCACGACGGTGGCGCCACCATGGACTGGATGGTCCAGGAGCAAGAGCGTGGTATCACCATCACCTCCGCCGCCACCACCTGTCAGTGGAAGGGCCACCGCATTAACATCATCGACACCCCGGGTCACGTTGACTTCACCGTTGAAGTAGAGCGCTCGTTGCGCGTGCTCGACGGTGCTGTTGCCGTATTCGACGCCGTGGCCGGTGTGGAGCCCCAGACTGAGACCGTGTGGCGTCAGGCCAACAAGTACAACGTGCCTCGCATTTGCTACGTGAACAAGATGGACCGCACCGGTGCCGACTTCTTCCGTTGCGTCGACATGATCAAGGACCGCCTTAACTGCCAGCCAGCAGTTATTCAGTTGCCCATTGGTGCCGAGGGCGACTACAAGGGCATCATCGACATCTGTTCGATGACCGCCACGATCTACCACGATGACAAGGGTGAGAAGCTCGAAGTCATTCCCGTCCCCGCTGAGTACCTGGAGCAGGCGGAGCAGTACCACGCGGAGCTGCTCGACATCTTGACCACGTTCGACGACGAACTGATGGAAAAGATGATGAATGACGAAGTGCCGACCGTCGAAGAAATTCGCGCGTCGCTGCGTCGTGGGACCTTGTCCGGCCAGTGCGTCCCAATCTTGAATGGCTCGGCCTTCAAGAACAAGGGTGTGCAGCCCATGCTCGACGCCGTGGTGGACTTCTTGCCTTCGCCGCTTGACCTGCCCGACACGCAGGGTACCAAGCCCGACACTGACATTGAGCTCTTCCGCAAGGCCGACGACTCGGAGCACTTCGCGGCGTTGGCCTTCAAGATCATGACCGACCCCTTCGTCGGTAAGTTGACCTACCTGCGCGTGTACTCGGGTTGCCTCGAAAAGGGTGAGACCGTCATCAACACGACCAAGGGTTCAAAGAAGGAGCGACTTGGTCGCCTCTTGTTGATGCACGCCAACAACCGTGAAGACCTCGACACCATCCGCACCGGTGACATTGTGGCCGCCGTTGGTCTCAAGCAGGTCACTACGGGTGACACCTTGAGTTCCATGGACGCACCGATCCAGCTGGAAACCCTCGTCTTCCCCGAGCCCGTTATTCACGTGGCCGTGGAGCCCAAGACCAAGGCGGACCAGGAGAAACTCGGTAAGGCCCTGTTCTCACTCTCCGAAGAAGACCCCACGTTCCGTGTCCGCACGGACGAGGAGACCGGTCAGACGGTTATCTCTGGTATGGGTGAACTGCACCTCGAAGTCCTCGTTGACCGCATGTTGCGTGAATTCGCAGTAGACGCCAACGTCGGTAAGCCCCAGGTGGCCTACCGTGAGACCGTTCGCAAGAAGGTCGAGAAGGTCGAAGAGAAGTACGTCCGTCAGACCGGTGGTAAGGGTCAGTACGGACACGTCGTCATCACCCTGGAGCCCACCGGCCCCGGTGGTGGCTACGAGTTCTGTGACGAAATTTCCGGTGGTGTCATTCCGAAGGAATACATCGGACCAGTCAACGCGGGTATCACCGAAGCCTTGACCTCGGGCGTCCTCGCTGGTTACCCCGTCGTGGACGTTCGCGTTCGCTTGACGTTCGGTAGCTACCACGACGTTGACTCGTCGGAAATGGCGTTCAAGATTGCTGGTTCGATTGCGGTAAAGAAGGCGGCGCGCTTGGCGTCTCCCGTGCTCCTTGAGCCCGTTATGGCCGTTGAGGTCGTGACGCCGGAGGACTACATGGGTGACGTTATTGGTGACCTGTCCTCGCGCCGTGGTCGTATCGAAGGTATGGAACAGCAGGGCAATGGCCAGACGATTCGGGCCCTTGTCCCACTAGCCGACATGTTCGGCTACGCTACTGACTTGCGCTCGCGTACCCAAGGGCGCGCGACGTACAGTATGCAGTTCCACTCGTACGCGGAAGTGCCTGAGTCGATCGCTAAGGAGATCGTGGCGAAGGCCACTGGCGCGTAACAAAATCGCTGGGCAACCAGTGAACCCAAGGTCCAAACCGTCGTCGGGGAGGGCCGAAAAAAGAACCGATGCACTCAAAGTGAGTGGATCCCAAAACAGAAAGTAAGTCCCCGACAATGGCAAAGCAGAAGTTCGAGCGCACTAAGCCGCACGTAAACATCGGTACCATGGGTCACATTGACCACGGTAAGACCACCTTGACCGCAGCAATCACCAAGGTGCTCTCCGACCGCATCCCCGGCTCCGCCTTCACGCCCTTCGACCAGATCGACAAGGCCCCTGAAGAGCGTCAGCGCGGTATCACCATCTCCATCGCCCACGTTGAGTACGAGACGGAAAACCGTCACTACGCTCACGTCGACATGCCCGGCCACGCCGACTACGTCAAGAACATGATCACCGGTGCCGCCCAGGTTGACGGCGCCATCCTCGTGGTCTCGGCGACCGACGGTCCCATGCCACAGACGCGTGAGCACGTGTTGCTCGCTCGCCAGGTGGGTGTTCCCTACATCGTCGTTGCCCTGAACAAGGCTGACGTTGTCGAAGACGAAGAGCTCCTTGAGCTCGTCGAAATGGAAGTCCGCGAGCTCCTCTCGAGCTACGACTTCCCGGGCGACGACATTCCAATCGTCCGCGTTTCGGCCCTCCAGGCCTTGAACGGCGACACCGCGTGGGGCGACAAGGTCATGGAGCTCATGGCTGCCGTTGACGCCTACATCCCCGAGCCCGAGCGTTCGACCGACAAGCCGTTCCTCATGTCAATTGAGGACGTCATGTCGATCACCGGCCGTGGCACCGTGGTGACCGGTAAGGTCGAGACGGGCATCATCAAGGTTGGTGACGAAGTCGAAATCGTCGGTCTCCGCGACACGACCAAGACGACGGTTACCGGCATCGAGATGTTCCGTAAGCTCCTCGACCAGGGTCAGGCTGGCGACAACCTCGGCGCCCTGCTCCGTGGTACGAAGAAGGAAGACGTCGAGCGCGGCCAGGTTCTCTGCAAGCCAGGTTCAATCAACCCGCACACCGTCTTCGAGGCTTCGGTCTACGTGTTGACCAAGGAAGAAGGCGGCCGTCACAAGCCGTTCTTCGCCAACTACCGCCCGCAGTTCTACTTCCGCACGACGGACGTCACCGGTACCATCGAGTTGCCTGCCGGCACCGAAATGGTCATGCCTGGTGACAACACCGAAATGACCGTGACCTTGGGTAAGCCAATCGCCATGGAAGAGGGTCTCACCTTCTCCATCCGCGAGGGTGGCCGCACCGTTGGTTCCGGTCGTGTCGTCAAGATCCTGAAGTAGTCGACGTATGGCCGACAACCGTCAAATGATTCGTATCCGGCTGAAGGCCTTCGACCACCAGGTCCTGGACCAGTCCACCGCGAAGATCGTGCAGACCGTGGAGCGCACCAGCGCTCGCGTGCAGGGTCCCGTGCCACTGCCAACCGAGAAGCACCGTTACACGGTGGTTCGCGGACCGCACAAGCACAAGGACTCTCGTGAGCACTTCGAAATGCGCGTGCACAAGCGTCTGCTTGACATCGTTGACCACACCGCCAAGACCGTCGACTCGCTCCAGCGTCTCGACCTTCCCGCCGGTGTTGACATCGAAATCAAGATTCGCCAGTACTAAGTAGTCAGTAAAAGACCCCCGCCGAGAAATCGGCGGGGGTCTTTTGCTTTCCCTCTGGAATGTTTCGCCCGCCACTATGACACCGGCGCGATGACACCGACGCGTGGGATCCGGTCGACGGGGGAGTGCGCTTCATTCTCATTGTTGCTGTGCTTCATCGAGATGTCGGCGACAGTCCGGCAGCGCGACGAGATTCGCCGTGCTGCGTTGCGGGCCGGCCTCACTCGAACGGGCCTCCCTCCAGCTACACCAAGGCCTCTGCGTTCGACTCGTTTCGTCGTCCTTTCACCATTAAGGAAACACCGGGTCGGACGTGGGCCATGGGGTAGCCAGGGTTGGAGCGTGGTTGAAGGACGCTCTCTTGAGCGCGGGTAGAATGAAGAGCCCCAGTTCAGGACAAAGAAGTTGATCTCGCTTTGCGCTGGACAGTGGTGGTGGTGTAACGTAGAAGTCCTGCCCTTATGGGGCAACAGTAGATCTGCTTGATTGCCCCTCGGGGAACGTCAAGCGAAACAAGTCGAACGCTCCGTTCGGGTTTTTATGGCCCGGCGGAGCGTCTGTGTGTCGGAGCATCCGACGCACAGACAGTGGAAGAAGAGAGGCAAACGTGACGGCCAAAGCGATCGTCGGCGAGAAGGTGGGCATGACCCAAGTCTGGGATGACCAGAATCGGGCCATTCCAGTGACTGTTGTAAAAGTCAGCCCAGCACGCGTCGTCCAAGTAAAAACGCCGGAGAAGGAGGGCTACTCAGCTCTCCAGGTCACGTGGGGCACTCGCCGCACGTCGACCCTGACGCAGCCTGAGCTGGGTCACTTCGACAAGGCCGGCGTTACGCCCGGCAAGAAGCTCGTAGAACTTCGTCTCGACGATGTTTCCTCCTACGTCGTAGGTCAGGAAATCGCCATTGACGTGTTCGAAAAGGGCGAGATGATTGACGCCACGGCCGTGAGTAAGGGTAAGGGCTTCGCTGGTGGTATGAAGCGCCACAACTTCTCTGGTCAGGGTGCCTCACACGGTAACCACAAGCACCACCGTGCACCTGGTTCCATCGGCGCCTGCTCGACCCCCGGTCGTGTCTTCAAGGGCACCAAGATGGCCGGTCGCTACGGTGGCGGTCCGGTGACCACCACGAACCTCGAAGTGATCCGCGTTGACGTTGAGCGCAACCTCGTCCTCGTCAAGGGTGCCGTTCCCGGCCCCCGTGGTGGCGTCGTCGTGCTCCGTACGTCGGTCAAGAACCCAATGAAGGCTGGAGGTGCTCGATGAGCGACGTCTTTACCTTGCGTGGGCCGGTCAAGAAGGAGCGCGCTCCCTACGTCCAGCACACCGCTGCTCGCAAGTCGCTGACGGGTGCCGACCTCGGCACCGTCAACTTGGAGCCATCAATTTTCGGCCTCGAGCCCAACGTGGCCGTCATGCACCAAGTCATCAAGGCCCAGCTCGCTGCAAAGCGTGCGGGTACCCAGTCCACCAAGACCCGTAAGCAGGTCCGCGGTGGTGGTAAGAAGCCGTTCGCCCAGAAGGGTACCGGCGGTGCTCGTCAGGGTACGATTCGTGCTCCTCACTACCCCGGTGGTGGAGTGGCCCTTGGACCAAAGCCTCGTAAGTACGACCAGAAGACGCCGAAGAAAATGATTCGCTTGGCGCTCTACTCGGCCCTTTCGGACCGCGCGTCTGAGTCGCACGTGGTACTGGTCGACAACTTCAGCGCCTGGACCGCCCCGAAGACGAAGGACGCCATCAGCTCGTTGGCCGCACTCGGCCTCGAAGGCAAGGTCTTGGTCGTTATTACTCGCGATGACCTCACCGCACGTCACTCGTTCGCCAACTTGCAGAACGTTAAGACGATTGACGCCGGCGAACTCAACGCCTACGACGTCCTCAACTCGGACTGGGTGCTCTTCACTGATGCCACCTTGCCCGTCGCAAAGGAGAGCAACTAATGCGCGACGCAATGAGCGTTCTCATCCGCCCGGTGGTCTCGGAAAAGTCCACCACGCTGATGGACGCCAACACCTACGTGTTCGTGGTTGACCCACGCGCCACCAAGATCGACGTGCGCAACGCCGTCGAGCAGGCCTTCAACGTCAAGGTCACCAACGTCAATACGCTCAACCGTAAGGGTAAGACGACGCGCAACCGTCGCACCGGTGTCGTGGGTTCACGCCCCGACACGAAGCGGGCCATCGTTACCCTCCGCGAGGGTGACTCGATCAATCTCTTCGAGAACTAAGGACTGCCATGGCACTGCGTCACCGCAAACCAACCAGCCCGGGTCGTCGTTTCCAGACGGTGTCGGACTTCGCTGAGATCACCTCAACGACCCCCGAAAAGTCACTGCTTGAGCCAAAGCCGAAGTCCGGTGGTCGTAACAACTACGGCCGCAAGACTTCACGCCACCGCGGTGGTGGTCACAAGCAGCAGTACCGCATCATCGACTTCAAGCGCAACAAGGACGGCGTGCCCGCCAAGGTTGCGACTATTGAGTACGACCCGAACCGCACCTGCCGTATTGCGTTGTTGCACTACGCCGACGGTGAGAAGCGCTACATCCTCGCGCCCAATGGGCTCAAGGTTGGCGACGTCGTCCAGTCGGGCCCCAAGGCGGACATCCGTAACGGCAACGCCTTGCCCATGCGTTTCATCCCGACCGGTTCCACGGTCCACAACGTCGAGTTGCGCCCTGGTGGCGGCGGCAAGATGGCCCGTAGTGCCGGTATGAGCGTTCAGCTCGTCGCGAAGGACGGTGGCTTTGCCACGCTGCGTCTTCCCTCGACGGAAATGCGCCGTGTGCCAATTGACTGCCGCGCCACGCTCGGTATCGTTGGTAACTCGGAGCACGAGCTCATCAAGATCGGTAAGGCCGGTCGTAACCGCTGGAAGGGCATCCGCCCACAGACTCGTGGTGTTGCCATGAACCCAGTGGACCACCCACTTGGTGGTGGTGAAGGTAAGACCTCCGGTGGTCGTCACCCGGTCTCCCCATGGGGTCAGCCAGAAGGTCGTACGCGTCTGCCGAAGGCATCCGACGCGCTCATTATTCGTCGTCGCCGCGGACGCGGTTCGCGGAGGTAGGTAGAACATGTCACGTAGTCTCAAAAAGGGTCCCTTCATTGACGCCCACCTTCTCAAGAAGGTGGACGCCGCGAACGCCGCGAACGAGCGCAAGGTCATCAAGACCTGGAGCCGTCGTTCGACGATCATCCCCGACATGGTCGGCCACACCTTTGCCGTGCACGACGGTCGCCGTCACGTGCCCGTTTTTGTCAACGAGTCCATGGTGGGACACAAGCTCGGTGAGTTCTCGCCGACGCGTACCTTCAAGTTCCACGCTGGCCAGGAAAAGACGGGACGTCGCTAATGACCGGACCTAAGACCAACGAACGCCCGGGTACCCGCGCAACGCTTAAGGGTTTCCACATGTCGGCCTCGAAGGCCCGCGTGGTGCTCAACCTCATCCGTGGTGAAGACGTGAAGTTCGCCCAGGAAATTCTGGCCGACACCGCTCGTGAAGCCGCTGGCGTTATCTCCAAGGTACTGGCTTCAGCCGTCGCGAACGCGGTGAACAACGACGGCCTCGTTGCCGAAGAGTTGTACGTCTCGGCTGCGTACGCCGACGAGGGAATCACCATGAAGCGCTTCACGCCTCGTGCGCGTGGCCGTGCCGGTGCCATCCGCAAGCGCTCCTGCCACATCACCGTGATCGTGTCGCGCATGGACGAGGACCGCCTCGAACTGCTGCGCATTGCTCGGGCCGCTTCGGCGACCGCGAGCCGCGCTCGCCGCGTCGCCTCGTCACGTCGTAAGGGTGACCCCGTCCCCGCCGCTCAGTACGAAGAGGTCGTCGCCGAGGATGTCACCACGAACGTTGAGACCGTCGAGGTCGAGACGACCGAGACCACCGAAACGACCACTGCGGTCGAGGCCACCGACGCCGAAGTAACCGACGAGGTTGCTGTCGAGGCCGTGAACGAAGAAGCACCGACCGAGGCAGCCTCGGCCGAGACGACTGAGGAGACCAACTAATGGGTCAGAAAGTAAATCCCTACGGTTTCCGCCTGGGTATCACCACGGACTGGAAGTCGCGTTGGTTCAAGGAGCGTGGCTACAAGGAACTCGTCATCGAGGACTGGAAGATCCGCGACTACCTGACCAAGCAGCTCGAGAGCGCCGCCGTCAGCCGTATCGAAATTGAGCGCAACTCGGACCGCGTCCGCGTCGACATTCACACTGCTCGCCCCGGCATCGTCATTGGTCGCCGTGGTGCCGAAGCAGAGCGTCTGAAGAAGGACCTCGAGAAGATCACTGGTCAGAAGAACAAGATTTCGTTGAACATCCAGGAAATAAAGCAGCCCGAACTCGACGCTGCGTTGATCGCCCAGGGTATCTGCGACCAGTTGCTCCGCCGTGTCGCGTTCCGTCGCGCCATGAAGCGCGGTATTCAGACTGTTCAGAAGGCTGGCGCCTTGGGTGTTCGCATCCAGGCCTCGGGTCGTCTCGGTGGCGCGGAAATGTCACGCCGTGAGTCGTACCGTGAGGGCCGCGTGCCACTGCACACCCTCCGTGCCGACATTGACTACGGTTTTCGCGAGGCTCGTACCTCGACTGGTCGTATCGGTGTCAAGGTCTGGATCTACAAGGGCGACATCTTGCCCTACCAGCTCACCAACGACGAGAAGATTGTCCGCGAAGCTGCGCTGGCCGTCGGTGACTCCGTCACCGCGAACGCACCAGCAGCACCAAAGGGTGTTGTTCGTGCCGGTGGTGGTCGCCGTCGTGTCGACGCTGACGCCGTGGTCGAAGAAGTCATCGTCGAGACTGCCGTTATCGACGTCACGCCCGCTGACTTGTTGGCCTCCAACGACGAGGTCGAGCGTCGCATCAGTGTCGAAGAAGACATTGAGCGTCGCACGGCCCAGGAGCACACCGACACTCCCCACTTCCGAAAGGACGCTGAGTAATCATGTTGATGCCTCGTAAGGTAAAGCACCGCAAGCAGCAGCGCGGTCGTATGACCGGCATGGCCAAGGGCGGCGTTGAAGTCAACTTTGGTGACTTCGGTATCCAGGCCCTCGAAGCCGGTTGGATCACTGCCCGTCAGATTGAAGCCGCTCGTATTGCGATGACTCGTCACGTGAAGCGTGGTGGAAAGGTCTGGATCCGCGTGTTCCCAGACAAGCCCGTCACCGCGAAGCCGGCCGAAACCCGCATGGGTTCGGGCAAGGGTAACCCAGAGTTCTGGGTGGCCGTTGTCAAGCCCGGTCGCATCATGTTTGAACTCGGTGGCGTGGATGAGCCCTTGGCGCGTGCCGCCATGGAGCGAGCCATCCAGAAGCTCCCGATTAAGGCCAAGTTCGTGATTCGTCCTGGGACGCACGGCGCACCGGAGGTAACCATCTAATGGCAAAGACGAAAGAACGCGTTGCTGAGTTTCGACTCTTGAGCGACACCGAATTAGTGGAACGTTTGGGTGAGGCTCGTCGTGAGCTCTTCAACCTGCGCTTCCAGCTCGCAACCGGACAGTTGGACAGCTCGTCCCGACTGGGTGAAGTGCGTCGCGACATTGCTCGCCTCGCGACCTTCCTCCGTGAGCGTGAGATCGCGGCTGCCGAAGCCGCTGGAAAGGCGAACTAGTCATGAGTGATGTGACGAATAACGAAGAAGTCGTCGAAGAGACCGTCGCGGTCGAGGTCGTCGAAGAAGCAGTCGTCGAGGCAGCGGTGGAAGCCGTCGTCGAAGAGGCTGTCGTTGAGGCCATTGTCGAAGAGGCTGTTGTCGAGGCAGTGGTGGAAGCGATTGTCGAAGAGGCAGTCGTCGAAGCCGTCGAAGAGGCTGTTGCCGAAGAGGCCGCCGCTGAGGTCGTCGAAGTAGTAGCGGCTCCCGCTGCTGCGGCGCCTGTCGAAGTCGTTGCGGCCCCGGTTGCTACTGCTCCGGCCGAGAAGAAGCCCGCGACGTACTTGATCAAGACCTACCCGGTCGCTGAGGTCGCTGAGGTTGCCGTTGTCGAAGACGACGCAAGCCGCGAGAACCCTCGGAAGATTCGAGAGGGCATTGTGGTCTCGGACAAGATGGACCGTACCCTCGTGGTCGCCGTCAACGAGCGCGTGTCGCACCCCAAGTATGGCAAGACGGTGCAGCGCACCAAGAAGCTGTACGTGCACGACGAGAACAATGACGCCAAGAAGGGCGACCGTGTCCGAGTCCAGGAGACCCGTCCACTGTCGAAGCTCAAGCGTTGGCGTCTGACCGAAGTTGTGGAGCGTGCCCGATGATCCAGCAAGAATCCCGTCTCAAGGTTGCCGACAACAGCGGCGCAAAGGAAATCCTCTGCATCCGTGTGCTCGGTGGCACGAGTCGTCGCTACGCCTCCATCGGCGACGTCATCATCGCCACGGTCAAGGACGCCATTCCCGGCGCCGCCGTGAAGAAGGGTGACGTTGTCCGCTGCGTGGTCGTGCGTGTCTCAAAGGAGAAGCGTCGTCCCGACGGTTCCTACATCAAGTTCGATGACAACGCTGCGGTGTTGATCAACGACCAGCTCCAGCCCCGCGGTACCCGTATCTTCGGGCCAGTCGGTCGAGAGCTGCGCGACAAGAAGTTCATGCGCATTATTTCCCTGGCGCCGGAGGTGCTGTAATGAAGATTCGTAAGGGTGACGACGTGCTCGTCCTCGCGGGTAAGTTCCGAGGCGAGCGTGCCAAGGTCGAAGAGGCCTTACCAGCGAAGAACAAGGTGGTACTTGAGGGCCTGAATGTCGTCAAGCGCCACACCAAGCAGACCAGCCAGACCATGCAGGCCGGCATCATCGAGAAGCTCATGCCACTCGATGCGTCGAACGTGGCACTCTGGTGCTCGGGCCACAAGGGTCCCGCCAAGGTCGGTTACAAAATCACGGACGGTGCCAAGGTACGCGTCTGCCGCAAGTGTGGAGAGGCACTATGACGACTTCTACCCGTCCACGCCTGAAGGTCCGTTACGACGAAACTATTCGTCAGGCCCTGAAGGAAGAACTCGGTCTCGAGAACATCATGCAGGTTCCGCGCCTGGAGAAGATTGTGCTCAACTCCGGTGTTGGCCGTGCTACCCAGCAGGCCTCGCTCCTCGAAGGCGCTCAGCGCGACCTCGAGAAGATCACTGGTCAGAAGCCAATCATTACCCGTGCGCGGAAGTCAATCTCAAGCTTCAAGTTGCGTGAAGAGCAGCCCATTGGTACCAAGGTCACCCTCCGTGGCGACCGTGCCTGGGAGTTCTTCGACCGCTTGGTCAATGTGGCGATTCCTCGTATCCGCGACTTCCGTGGACTTTCACCGAAGTCGTTCGACGGTCGTGGCAACTACACCTTCGGTGTGAACGACCAGTTGATCTTCCCGGAGATTGACTACGACAAGATTGACGCACCCCGCGGTTTCGACATCACCATCGTGACCACGGCACTCACCGACGAGCAGGGTCGCGCATTCTTGCGGGCCTACGGCTTCCCCTTCAAGCAGGAGAATCGATAGTCCATGGCGAAGAAATCGCTCCGAATCAAGCAGCAGCAGACGCCGAAGTTCTCGACGCGGGCCTACACCCGTTGCGAGCGCTGTGGTCGTCCCCGCTCGGTATACCGCAAGTTCGGCCTTTGCCGTATTTGCCTTCGACAGATGGTGCACGCCGGAGAAATCCCCGGCGTTACCAAGGCCAGTTGGTAAGGAGATCTCATGACAATGACTGACCCCATTGCCGACATGCTCACGCGCATTCGTAACGCGAATGCCGCCATGTTCGACACCGTAAAGATGCCGACCTCCAAGCTCAAGGAGAACCTCGCGAAGGTCCTCGAGCGTGAAGGCTTCATCGCCGGTTTCACCGTGACCAAGGTCGACGGGAAGCCGGGCGCCGTCCTCGAAATTACCCTGAAGTACTCGGAAGACCGCAAGAAGACCATTGTTGGTATCAAGCGCGTGTCCAAGCCGGGTCTTCGTATCTACAAGAAGTCTGACCAGATGCCCAAGGTGCTGGGCGGCGTCGGTGTGGCCGTGGTTTCCACGAGTCACGGCCTGATGACCGACCGCGAAGCCCGTAAGGCCAAGCTCGGTGGCGAGGTGTTGTGTTATGTCTGGTAACCAACTCGCAGTATTGGAGGTGCGCTGATGTCGCGTATCGGTCGTAATCCCATCACGGTGCCCGCGGGCGTCACGATTGAGGTTGTCAACGGAATCGTCACGGTCAAGGGTCCGAACGCGACCATGACCCGCTCGGTCCCCGATGGCATCTTCTTGACCCAGGAAGGTGACGTGCTCACCGTCGGTCGCGTTAGCGACGAGACGCAGCACAAGTCCCTTCACGGCTTGACGCGCACACTCGTGAGCAACATGGTCGTCGGTGTCACCACCGGTTGGACCAAGGAACTCGAAATCATCGGTGTTGGTTACCGCGCCGCCACGAGTGACCCGAAGGTCCTCGACTTGGCGCTCGGTTTCTCGCACCCGGTGAAGTACAACGCACCCGAAGGCGTGACCTTCGAAGTGCCCGCCCCGACCAAAGTGATCATCAAGGGACCTGACAAGGAAGTTGTCGGCCAGGTCGCCGCATCGATTCGTAAGATTCGTAAGCCCGAGCCCTACAAGGGTAAGGGTGTGCGCTACCTCGGTGAGAAGGTTCTGCGCAAGGCAGGAAAGGCAGCGAAATAATGGCTCGTTCTACGTACGAATTGCGCTTGCGTCGCCACGCTCGTATCCGTCGCAAGCTTTCGGGCACCGCGACGCGTCCGCGTGTTGCCGTCAATCGCACCAACAAGCACATCTCCGCGCAGATCATCGACGACACCGCTGGTGTTACGTTGGCTGCCGCCTACTCGGTGGAGGGTGTTTTGAAGGACGTCAACGGTGGCAACATCGACGGCGCCAAGGCTGTGGCCGCTCTGCTCGCGCAGCGCGCCAAAGCCGCCAACATCACCACTGTGGTCTTCGACCGCGGTGGCTTTGACTACCACGGTCGCGTGGCCGCCTTTGCGGACCAGCTGCGCGCCGACGGACTGGAGTTCTAATGAGTGACCTGGAACAGTTTGAAGAGCGCACCATCAAGGTGAACCGCGTGTCGAAGGTGGTGAAGGGTGGACGTCGTTTCTCGTTCACCGCTCTCATGGTCATCGGTGACGGCAACGGCAAGGTCGGCCTCGGCTACGGCAAGGCGAAGGAAGCTGGATGGGCCGTGCAGAAGGGTATCGAAGAGGCTCGCAAGAACCTGTTCGACGTGCCAATCGCCGGAACCACCATTGTCTACCCCGTTCTGGGTCAGGCTGGCGCCGGTCGCGTGCTTATGAAGCCCGCCGCCCCCGGTACTGGTGTGATCGCCGGTGGTGCCGCTCGAGCCATTCTCGAAATGGCCGGTATTAAGGACATCATCGCCAAGTCGTTGGGCTCCTCCAACGGCATCAACGTGGCCCACGCCACGATTGAGGGTCTCAAGCAGATGCGTACCCCCGAGCAACTCGCCTCCCTGCGCGACAAGCCCGCCGACCACGTCATTCCCGCTGGCACCCTGCGCGCCTACCGTGAGCGTCAGCGCGAAGCTGACCTCTTCAAGACGGAGGCATAAGTCATGCAGCTCAAAGTAACGCAAATCCGATCCGGTATCGGCACCAAGCCCAAGCACCGCGGTTCGCTGCGCGCACTCGGTCTGCGCGGTATTGGTCAGTCCAACGTGTTGCCCGATCGTGCCGAAATTCGCGGCATGATCGCCCGAGTGCCACACCTGGTCAAAGTAGAAGAGGTCAACGAATGAAGTTGCACGAACTAAGTTCACCCGCGGGCACAACGCACCGCAAGCGCATTCTCGGTCGTGGTATCGGTGGTAAGGGTGGTAAGACTGCCGGCCGTGGTACCAAGGGTCAAAAGGCTCGTCGCCAGATTCCTGCAGGTTTCGAAGGTGGTCAGCTGCCACTGATGCAGCGCATCCCGAAGCTGAAGGGTTTCACGAACCCCTTCCGCGTGGAGTACACCCCTGTCAACCTCGACGCCATCGCTGCGTTGGGCTTGTCGGACATCACCCCCGAGGTCTTGGTGGCGAATGGTTTGCTCCGCAAGAAGGACCTCGTCAAGGTTCTTGGCCGCGGTACCCTGAGCGCGAAACTCACCGTGTCAGCCCACGGTTTCTCGGCGTCGGCCAAGGCCGCCATCGAGGCCGCCGGTGGATCGGTGACCATTTTGGACAAGCCGTGGAGCGTACGCCCCCCAGCATCCGGTAACCAGCACCAGAACCGCTAAGTTATCTAGTCGTGCTACGTCGCCTCTCGAACATCTTCCGCGTACCGGACCTTCGCAACAAGGTCCTGTTCACGGTCTTCGTCATCTGCCTCTACCAGTTGGGTGCCAACCTGCCGATTCCCGGCGTGAGTTGGTCTCAGGTGGCCCTGTTGGAGGCGAAGTCCTCCTCCAGTGGTGTTCTGGGCTTTTTGAACTTGTTCTCGGGCGGCGCGCTGACGCGTCTGGCGGTCTTTGGTCTCGGTGTGATGCCCTACATCACGTCGTCGATCGTTATTCAGTTGTTGACGACGGTTATCCCGAAGTTGACGCAGTGGCGTGACCAGGGGGCCGATGGGCAAAAGCGCATCACCCAGGTCACCCGCTACCTGACGATTGGTCTGGCGTTGTTGCAGTCCACTGGTCTCGTGTACGCCTTCCACGGCCACGACCAGGCGCTGCTCGGTTTCAACATTGACCTCATTCCGAAGTTTAACTTCTGGCTCGGTCTCTTCATGGTCCTGATTATGACGGCCGGTACCGGTTTCGTGATGTGGCTCGCCGAGCTCATTACCCAGCGCGGCATCGGGCAGGGCATGAGTCTGCTCATCTTCTCGAACGTGGTGGCCAACCTCCCCTCGGGTGGACGTGCGGTGTGGGCCGAAGGTGGGCCGACCAAGTTCGCCGTTATCTTGGTCGTTTCCGTCGCTCTGCTCGTCTTCATCGTCTTTATGGACCAGGGGCAGCGCCGTATTCCCGTGACCTTCGCCCGCCGCGTGGTCGGTCGTAAGGAAATGGGTGGTAACTCGACGTACATTCCGCTGAAGGTCAACCAGTCGGGTGTTATTCCGATCATCTTCGCCTCATCGGTGCTCTACATCCCAGTGTTGCTGTCGAACATCCTGCCCTGGGCGTGGTTGACCAACTGGGTCAACTCGTCACTGCACCCCACGAGTTTCACCTACATCGCCGCCGACTTCTTGCTGATTTTCGCTTTCACCTTCTTCTACGTGTACATTGCCTTCGAGCCGCACCAGCAGGCCGAGCAGTTGCGCCAGCAGGGTGGCTTCGTGCCCGGCATTCGTCCCGGTGAGCCCACCGAGGCCTACTTCTCGAAGATGCTGTCGCGCCTCACCGTGGTCGGGGCCTCCTTCCTCGCCTGTGTGGCGGTCGTTCCGTCGATCATCATGGCCCTGTGGAACATCAACCGCTTCCCCTACTACGGCACAACGCTGTTGATTGCCGTGGGTGTCGCGTTGCAGACCATGCAGCAGATTGACTCGCAACTCATGATGCGCAATTACGAAGGCTTCTTGAAAAAGTAAGCATGTCGGGTCGCGTCATCATCGTCGTCCTCGGTAAGCAGGGCGCCGGCAAGGGCACCCAGTGCAAGCGCCTCGCGCAGGCACTCGCCATTCCACACGTCTCCACCGGGGACATCCTGCGAGCCGCCGTGCGTGACAAGACGCCGCTGGGCCTCGAAGTAGAAGGCATTCTGGCCGCCGGGGGACTGGTGAACGACGAACTTGTTGGTCGCCTCGTGCGCGAGCGCTTTACGGAAGATGACGCCCTCGGTGGCGCACTGCTGGACGGCTATCCACGTAACGCCGCGCAGGCGGCGCTCCTCGAGGAGATTCTGGGCGACGACGGCATCAAGCTGGTCCTCAGTCTCGACGTCTCGAGTGAACTCGTCGCCGAACGTCTGAGTGCGCGGCGCGTCTGCCAAGAGTGTGGCGCGATCTACCGCGACAGCGACATTGAGGCCATCTCCGGTACGTGTGCGAACTGCGGGGGAGACGTCGTGCAACGCGCCGACGACCAGCCCGAGGCAATCCTCAAGCGCCTCGCCACCTACGAACGTGACACCGCGCCACTGCTCACCTTCTACGACGACCGCGGACTACTCGTGCACGTCGATGGTGATGGCGAGCTCGACGACGTCACCGCCGCAATTAATGCCGTACTGAGCGAACGTGGACTGGCGTGAGGCGCAACGCTGACGAGCTGAACAAGATGCGCAAGGCCGGCAAAGTGGTGGCCGAAATGCACGAAGTGACTCGCGCGGCAATCCGCCCGGGGGTCACCACGATGGCGCTCAATAACCTTGCGGCCGACGTCATTGCCAGGCGGGGCGCGCGCTCGAACTTCCTCAACTACGGTCGACCCCCGTTTCCGGCGGTCATCTGCGCCAGCCCCAACGACATGATCGTCCACGGCATCCCTGGTGACTACGTTCTGCAAGACGGGGACATCATCTCAATTGACTGTGGGGCCATTGTGGAGGGCTACCACGGTGACGCCGCCTACACGGCCGGCGTGGGGGAGATCTCCGCGACCGCCAAACGACTGCTCGAAGTAACCGAGCGTTCGATGTACGCCGGCATCGACCAGTTGACCATTGGCAACCGTCTCCACGAGGTCGGTCGCGCCGTCCAGCAGGTCGCCGAAGCCGCCGGTTTCTCCGTCGTACGCGACTTCGTGGGGCACGCCATCGGCACCGCGATGCACGAGAGTCCGCAGGTCCCGAACTACTGGCCCGGTACCCCAGGGCCCGTGTTGAAAGAGGGCATGGTGTTCGCCGTCGAGCCCATGGTCAACGTCGGCACCTACGACTGGTACGAGCGTGATGATCACTGGAGCATCATGACCCAAGATGGCAAGCTCTCGGCACACTTCGAACACACGATTGCCGTGACCGACAACGGGCCCGAAATCTTTACCATCGCCTAAGGGTCACCCAGGAGTGGCCCCCCGTTCACCAGTTATTCATAAACATGATGGAAATGTAGTTACTATCATTTTATGTGATGGAGTGTATCGGGCTAAAACCCCCTTGTTTCTGGCGTTTGGTTGGCCTGGCCCCCTAGGATAGGTACAGAAGTTCCGGTGCCTTGGTCGATTCCCCCCCTATTGACCAAGGTACCGGAATTTTGTTTTTAAGCCCTGTTTCGGCGTAAGTCACGTATCGCTCGCCGCGGCGCAGTGGCATCGAGGGCGGCGATCATCGTCAGCGCAGAGGCGAGCGATGGACGGTGGCGCCACTGTCGCATGGCCCGAAAGGTGGGGGAGTCCACGGTCGTGTACACTGGAACTCCGCCACAATGCCCTCCTGGATGCCGCTTCGTTTACGGTTACCGCGAGGTCGTGCGTGCTCGGTTTTGCATTAATTGAAAACTTCGGTAGAATAGTCAGCCGACCTCTTTACCGAGGTCACCGTGACGAAGCTCGTTGCTTCGTGACGTCGCAGTATCGCAACAAGGAGAAAGAACCTGAGCAAGCCAAAGGAAGACGCGTTTACCGTTGAGGGAACCGTCGTCGAGCCTCTACCCAACGCCATGTTCCGTGTGGAACTCGAGAATGGTTACACCGTTCTCGCCCACAGTTCGGGAAAAATGCGCATGCACCGCATCCGCATTCTCCCCGGTGACAAGGTACAGGTCGAGATTACGCCCTACGACATGACCCGCGGCCGCATCACCTACCGCTACAAATAACTCAAGTTCTTCAACGTTCGAGAAAGAAAAGACATGAAGGTTCGCGCCAGCGTAAAAACCATGTGTGAGAAGTGCAAAGTCATTCGCCGGGCCGGTCACGTGCGCGTGATCTGCGAGAACCCACGCCACAAGCAGCGTCAGGGCTAGGAGAGAAACAATATGGCCCGTATTTCCGGAGTTGACATTCCACGTGACAAGCGCACGGTGATTTCGTTGACCTACATCTTTGGTGTTGGTCCGACCACCGCGAAGAAGATTTGCGCTGACACTGGCATCGACGAGTCGATTCGCGTCAAGGACCTCACTGAGGCTGACGTCAACAAGATTCGTCTGTACATCGACCAGAACCTCACGGTCGAAGGTGACCGCCGTCGAGACGTCGCGCAGGACATCAAGCGCAAGATGGAAATCAACTGCCTCCAAGGCATCCGCCACCGCAAGGGCCTCCCGGTTCGCGGTCAGCGCACACGTACGAATGCTCGTACCCGTAAGGGACCAAAGCGCACCGTCGCCGGTAAGAAGAAGGTATCGAAGTAATGGCTAAGCCCACCGCTGTCCGCAAGATGCGCAAGAAGGAACGTAAGAACGTTGCCTTCGGTGTTGCGCACATCAAGAGTTCGTTCAACAACACGATCGTCTCAATCACTGACCCCGAGGGCAACGTCGTTTCGTGGGCCTCGTCGGGTCAGGTCGGCTTCAAGGGTTCACGCAAGTCAACGCCCTACGCCGCCCAGCTCGCCGCTGAGAAGTGCGCCCGTGCCGCAATCGAGCACGGCGTGAAGAAGGTTGACGTGCTGGTTCGTGGCCCCGGTTCGGGTCGTGAAACGGCAATTCGTTCGATCGCCGCCGCCGGCATCGAAGTCGTCGCCATCAAGGACGTCACCCCACTACCCCACAATGGCTGCCGCCCTAAGAAGCGGAAGCGAGGCTAAGGACAATCATGGCTCGTTATACAGGACCCGTTTGCCGACTGTGCCGTCGTGAGCGCACCAAGCTTTACCTCAAGGGTGAGCGTTGCCACACGATGAAGTGCCCCGTCGCAGAAAACTCCGAACGCCAGAAGCGTGCGTTCCCACCAGGTCAGCACGGCGCCGCTCGTCAGCGCCAGGGCAGTGAGTACCTCGGTCAGCTTCGTGAGAAGCAGAAGGCTCGTCGTATCTACGGCTTGCTGGAGAACCAGTTCCGCAACCTCTACGAAGAGGCCAGCCGTCGTCCCGGTATGACCGGTACGAACTTGCTGCAGTTCCTCGAACTGCGTCTCGACAATGTGGCCTACCGTGCCGGATGGGGCGCCTCGCGTGCGCAGGCCCGCCAGCTCGTTCGCCACGGTCACGTGACGATCAACGGCAAGCGCGTCAACATTCCTTCGTACCGAGTTCGTCCCGGTGAAGTCGTCGCTTTGAAGAACGCCACGCGCGAAAACTTCAACGTCGTTCGCAACCGTGACGTGCTCGACCGCAGCGTTCCCGGCTGGCTCGAGACCGGTGACAACGGCTTCAACGTCACCGTGCGCGTGGTGCCCGTTCGTGACCAGATCGACGAAGCCATCAAGGAACAGCTCATCGTCGAGTTGTACTCCAAGTAGTCGTCCCTTTTCTTTTAGTTCGTAAGGAGTTCCCATGCTGCTGATTCAGCGTCCCATCATCGAAGCCGTAGGCGACGAAACCAATAACACTCAGGCGTTCCGCATTGGACCGCTCGACACCGGCTTTGGCCACACGCTGGGTAACTCCCTGCGTCGTACCTTGCTGTCGTCGATTCCCGGCGCTGCCGCTACCCGTGTCAAGTTCGACAAGGTGCTGCACGAGTTCGGTGTCATCGACGGTGTGAAGGAAGACGTCCAGGACATCTGCCTGAACTTGAAGGACCTCCTGGTGCGCCTGCACTCGGAAGAGCCCGTTGTCTTGCACCTCGAGAAGAAGGGCGAAGGCCCCGTCTACGCCAGCGACCTCTCGACGACGGCCGATGTGGAAATCCTCAACCCCGACCTCCAGCTCGCCTACCTCACCAGCGCATCGTCGGAGCTCGTCTTCGAACTGACCGTGGAGCAGGGCAAGGGCTACGTTGGTGCCGAGGGGAACAAGGGCTCGTCAACCATTGGCGTGATTCCTCTCGACTCGATCTTTACGCCGGTCCGCCGCGTGAGCATTTCGGTCGAGCCCAAGCGTTCCGAACTTCGTGACCAGGACGTGCTGGTTATCGAGATTGAGACCGATGGTTCCATCACCCCTCAGGATGCGCTGGCCTCGGCTGGTAAGACCATGGGTGAACTCGTTACCATCATCGCGACTCTGAACCTCGAGGCTCCGGCTCCGAAGCTCGGCGACGTAAGCGCCGCCGAAGCCGCCGCGAGCGAACTCGACAACACCCGTATCGAAGACCTCGGCCTGTCCGAGCGTTCACGTAACTGCCTCAAGCGCGCGGGCATTAACACCATCGCCCAGTTGATCAACGCCACCGAGCGTGACTTGACTTCCATTACGAACTTCGGCGCGACGTCGCTGAAGGATGTCACCGACCGCCTCGACGAGCGCGGTCTTTCCCTGCGAGTAGAGGACTAAGCATGCTAGGTGCCCCGAAGAAGGGTAAGCGTTTCGGTGGAAGCGCTGCTCACCAGAAGGCCATGATGGGAAACCTCGTGGCATCGCTGATCGCCGCCGAAGGTATCGTCACGACTGAGGCCAAGGCCAAGGCGTTGCGTCCCATCGTCGAGAAGGTCATCACGGCCGCGAAGAACTCACCCGAAGGTTCGGTGCACGCGCACCGCCGCGTCGTGGGCTTCATCCGCGACAAGGACATGGCGCACAAGCTCTTCACCGAGATTGCTCCCCGCTACACGGAGCGCCCCGGTGGCTACACCCGCATCTTGAAGCTCGGGCCGCGTCAGGGCGACAACGCCCCTATGGCGCGCATTGAGCTCGTCTGAGCAAGAAGCGAACGTCACCCAACGGTGGCGTTTTGACCTGGCCTACGATGGGGCAGGTCTCTACGGCTTCGCCCATCAACCGGCGCTGGTCACGGTAACGGGACTTCTGCGCACGACGCTGCGAGACATGCTCCGCCTCGAGACGGATCCCGTCATCATTGGGGCAGGGCGCACTGACACGGGCGTCCACGCCTTCGCCCAAGTCATTCACGTCGATCTGCCGGA
>CAIKBU010000126.1 GCA_903825765.1 uncultured Actinomycetes bacterium
GAGGTCCAGTGGGTAGGCCGCGTAGCCGTGGTACGAAAAGACGACGTGGTGGACACCGGGCCCGACGCTGACGCCGAGCAGCGCGGGGGCGAGCATGATGAGTGGCTGCACTACCCCGTCAACGCGGGCTTCCCAGCCCGGATCAAAGGCGACCTTGACGAGAACGACGCCCCGGCGATGGAGCTGGACGGTCGCGACCACGCGCTGGGCATCAACCAGATCGGATCGCTGCGCGGTCACCACACCAGCCGGCGTATGACCCTTCAGTGTTTGTAATGTCGCCACTCCGGCGGGAGCACCCGCAAACGCAATGAGCGGGTAAATACCGTCGCTGGCGTACGGCGAACGAAGGTACGCCCGGGTCACTGGTCCGAGCGTCGCATTCGTGGCCCGCAGGGCGCGGAAGGTATCGACGACCTGAACCAGCTTCGTGTCAACCGTGGAGGCAACTTCCCACAAGGCGTACGGGCCGGCGGAGGCCAGTTGGTGAGCCGCCGCAATCGGCGCCCGTGATCCTCGGGGCAACAAGAGATAACGAACCGCGAACATTGCGTAGTCCGCGCTATTTTGCTCATCGAAGTAACACTCGGGGTCGGTCACTAGGCCACTCGTGCGGAGGGTGAACCCTACCGCATCAACGTTTAATTGTTCGAGGTAAATGTAGACCGGTACCTCACCCACGTAAAAGTGGTGTCCCCAGTTACTCGGCATACCGGCGTAGATCCGACCAGGGCCACGCGACTGGGCGACCGCCACCAGCTGCGCAATGTCACGCCCACTCGTCGAATCGGCCCGTTGCTGCAGGGCGATTAAGTTGCGCGATGAGCCGTCGTAGTGGGCGACTTGGACGAGGCCCGGTGACGCCGCCACCAGGCCAGTCGCCACGACCGCGACGGTCGCGAGCCACCGCCACTGGCCGTCGAGGGAGCGCTGCCACGTCGCCATTACACGGGGCACACGGTGGATGACGATGAGTGTGGCCGTCCGCAGTGTCCACACCACCCCTACGCCGGCCAAGTAGAGGCCCGCGAGGTGCAGTCCCATGATGTAGCGCTGAAGGAGAAGATTTTGATTGCCGGGCAGTAGACCGATTAACCAGGTAAAGGTAGGGCGACCACTGAACAGCACCAAACTCAGCGTGAAAGCTCCCAGTAGCACTCGAGCCCGCTCGTCATGGCGCCAACGTCGGACGGACACTCCCGCCCCAACTAGAGCGGCGAGTGAGATGAGGGGCAGTCGATGCCAGTCAAACACGTCACCTCGGACGAGCCACGCCAGTGCCTGAGGTGCTCCGTACGAGTTATTGATGGTGGTGCCCACCTGGAACTGGTTCACCGCGAGCCACGTCCCGTGGAGCACGATTGGCAGGGTGACCGACAAGGTAGTCAGCACCACCGCGACACCCAGGATCGTGGCGCGGAGCAGTCGTCCCCGCCACGCGGTTGGCACGATGAGCAACCACACACCGATGCTGAGTAGGGCGAGGTAGCCCGTCAAAAAGTGCAGACCAATGGTGAGCGACACGGTAACCGTGGCAGCAAAGAAGTGCTCCCGGCGGGCAACCCAGCGCCACGTGCAGGCCCACGCGAGAGGTAACGTCCACATCGCGAAGAGCTGTGACCACAGGCCTGAGCCAATCCAGATATAGCTCTGGTGCCCGAATCCGCGACCCGTCACCGTGAACAACAGTGGTGAAAGGAGGGCCGCGACCCCCGCGACCCATCGATCCAGTTGCAGCAGTCGCGCACTGAGGTAGACGACGAATGGCCACAGGGCGAGGAGCAGGTAGAGCGAGAGGGCGTAGACGGTCGTCACTGACCAGATACCTCCGAGCGCGCCGGTGACGACAGCCGAGAGGCTCTGGTACTGGACAAAGAATGGCGAACCCAGTGACAGCAGGGGATACCAGTGGTCGAAGGGCGAGAGACCGGCCCGAAGGAGGTGGCTCGCGAGCGCGGTCATCTGCAGATGCATGCCGCTGTCGTTGGGGTACGCCACGACACGCGCTTCGCCTCGAAGGGACCAGAGATTAAACAAGACCGCGACGATGGCGAGGAGCCAGGCCCCGGGCAATCGGGCGGGCTCATCGTAGGTCAGGGCGACGTTTGACGTCCCGAGCGGATCGAGGAGGATGCCCTCACGCCGCTCGGTGTCCCATCGGTCTTTGAGTCCCATTGCTCCATTCTCCCCGACAGCGTGACGCTGGGTGACCATCGTCTACGCCGCGGCGAGTACCGTCGATGAGGTGACGTCAATATTCACGAAGTGGTACGCGTGAGCAGCGCGACGCAGCGGTGGCTGCCTCGAGTACTGCTCAGTCTCGTTATCGGTGGCGCCGCACTGTTTCTCACTACGGCCCTGCAGTCCAAAGCGCCATCTCGTTCGTCCTACGTCGCCATCTTGAGCGCGGGCATCAGCTACCAACGAGCTGGCGCGTACGACCTCGCCATCGCTGAGTACCAGCGCGCGCATCAACTGGCGCCACGTAATCCGGCGCCGCTCTTTGACCTGGGTGACGTGGCGCAGTTCCGCGGGCAGTCCGCGGTGGCGGCGAGGTACTACCACGCCTGCCTGGCGCTACGACCGAACTACATCAATGCCCTCTACAACTTGGCAATTCTCGAGTCCGCGACTCATCCCTCAACGGCCATCACGCTCTACACCACGGCAGCGAAACAGCCACTCACCGCGATGAATCGAACTTTGATTGCTGAGTCCTACTTCAACCGGGGCTACCTCTTCAACAAACGCGGGCAACGTCGCCAGGGGGCCGCCGACATCGCTCGGGCCATCACGCTGGATCCGAGCCTGCGCCTGCGCTAGCGTTCGCATCCTTGCGGTCACCCCCTCGGTGTGACACGATGCTCCTACCCCTATTCGAGGAGCCACATGGAACCCACCGTCAAGATTTCGCGTGACCAGCACATCTGGTCCTTCAACGCCAACCAAGAGCCCTTCGTCACCGTTGATCCGGGCACCGTGATTGAAATCGAAACCTGGGACTGCTTTACCGGTCAAGTCACTTCTGAGGCCGACACCTTCGGGGCCCTCGACGTCACTCGCGTTAACAGTGCGACCGGCCCCATCGCGGTCCGAGGCGCCGAGCCCGGCGACTCACTGTCGGTCACCTTGCACGCCATCACGCCGAATGCCACTGGCTCCGCCATGGTCATTCCCGGGACCGGCCCTCTGCACGCTCAATGCCCCAACCCGACCACGCGCATCTTCCGCGTCGAAGGCGACATGATCCACATGAATGACCGGGTCTCATTTCCCGCGCGACCGATGTTCGGCGTCATTGGCGTCTCCCCCGCCTCGGGTGACATTGGCACCTACTTCGCTGGTCCTCACGGGGGCAACCTCGACGACCACAAGAACGGTATCGGTGCCACCATTCACCTGCCCGTGAACCACTCCGGTGGACAACTGTCGATTGGTGACATGCACGCCTCAATGGGTGATGGCGAGATCTCGGGAACGGGCGTGGAAATTGGTGGCAAGGCCATCATTAGTGTCGACCTCATCAAGGGACATGCCGGTGCGTATCCCATCACCGAGACGGCCGACGCCTTCTACACCCACGGCACCTCGGGGTACCGCTCGGTCGACGACCCTCGCGACTGCTCCATCGATGAAGCGATGCAGATCGCCATCGAAGGTGCCGCCAAGTTGCTCGTTGACCAGTGGGGTTTCACCATCGAGGACGCCTTCATCTTCATGTCGGTGGCGTGCGACGTCGGTGTAACGCAGAACTGCGTCCCCTCGGCCGTTGCCCCCTTCGTCGTGGCGCGTATGCGCATTCCAAAGATTGGCGCCGTCCCCGCGCCCTTTCGCCGGTAGGTCAGTGGGCTAACGACGCAAGGCCTCGGCGAAAAAATCGAGTTCCAGTTGCACCATGTTGGTGGCGATGACTGGATCGGTGGGCATGTGGGTCACGCCCGACAGTCCGAGGATCTGGTGCGACTTCCCGGCGGCCAGGAGCGCGTCGGATAAGACCTGGGTGTGGGCGAAGTACACGTTGTCGTCGTTAAACCCGTGAAGAAATAACAGCGGTGCGCGCAGCTGATTAGCGAGTGGCACCAGATTGGCCCGTTCGTAGGCCGCCGCGTTGGTCACGGGGTGACCAAGGTAGCGTTCGGTGTAGCCAGTGTCGTAGAGGGCAAAGTCCGTGACGGGAGCACCAGCGACGGCGGCGTGAAAGACGTCGGGGCGCGCCAGCACCGCCCGAGCCGCGAGGTAACCGCCAAAGCTCCAGCCCCGGATACCGACGCGCGTCGGATCGACCACGTCGCCAAGTTCCTGACACACCGCTTCGAGTGCCGCGACTTGATCGTCGACCGGCAGGGTGCCGAGTTCACCAAAAATACTCCGGTCCCAGGCTGGTCCGCGACCACCCGTGCCACGTCCGTCGGCAACAATCACGCAGTAGCCCTGGTCGGCAATGAACTGGTCCATCGCGTAGGCCCGGCCGGCGCCGACCACCAACTGGAAGTGGGGGCCGCCGTAGGGGGACATGATGATTGGCAGGCCTTTGGTTTCTTCGGTTTTATTCGACGGCAGTAGGAAGGCCAGCGCGAGTTCGTGTTCACCAACGATGCGAAAGTGGACATTCGGCGTGACTGGCGGGACGCAGTCCTTCGCAGTCAGGGCGAACGAGGGCACGATAACGGGCTCACCACTCGGCACGCGAAGAACGTAGGTCGTTTCGAGTTCATCACTCGTCGTCAGTGCGCTCACGATAAGCCCGCCCGGCGTGCCGTCGAGGGCGCGCACCTGCGAGGCGGGCCCACCGGCAATGTCGGCACTCCCGTCAAAGTTGACTCGGGCCGAGACGACGGAGGTGGGATCGTTGGTCGCGACCACCAAGAGAGCGTCATCGGTGACGCCGACCACGGTGGCAATCTGTAGCCCCTCGGGTGAGAACGGTGTGGCAACACCATTGACCACCGTGGCCACACGATAGGTGTCACTGATTTCGTCCACCACACCGACGAGGAGGCGTCCGTCGGGAGTGCACGTGGGCAGTCCGTTCATCCATTCGAGAAAGACGTCGTTGTGATCAACGAACAATGACGTCATCTCACCGGTCCTCGGCGAAACGACGACGACTTCTTGATCGTGGTGATCACGCGTCATCAGGGTCACGAGCAAGCCCCGACCCTTCGCCCAGCTCACGGTCACGACGTACTCGTACCGGTCGAGCGGCAGGTCAAGGTACTGCAACGGTGCCTCGACCGACCACAGACCCATGCGCAGCACGGGGTTTTGACTGCCCGCTTGGGGGTAGCGACGTGACGCTGGGGCTACCGACGGCAGTTTTGGGTCAAAGATGTAGAACGTCTCGAGCGCCGAGGAGTCAGCCTCTTCAAAGGCGAGATACTGGCCACACGGGGACCACCAGTGCCCCCGAGTCCGGTCAAACTCCTCCGCCGCAACGTAATTAGCGAGGCCGACGGTGAGCGTGTCCGAGCCGGTGGCCACGGTCGTGGCGACCTTCGTTTCGCGATGGACGACGCGCAAGTGGTCACCCGAGATGTAGGCCACTCGTTCGCCCGTTGGGTCGATGCGTGGGTCAACAACCCCCTCGTCGTTACTCAGCTGTGTCGGTGGTTGTTCACTGGTGGCGTCGGCGACATAGAGCGCGCCAGCGAGGGAAAAGACCACCCAGCGTCCCACCGAGTCCACGCTGTAGGCGGTGATGCCAAAGGAGGACTCGCGCATGCGTTCACGCCGCTGACGCTCCGCCTCGGGAATGTCGCCGACGACTTTGCCGAGATCATCCACGTCGACGATGAGATGCTCCGTCGCCTCATCGCCGTCGAGGTCAATCGAC
>CAIKBU010000127.1 GCA_903825765.1 uncultured Actinomycetes bacterium
AGCAGGCGCTGGCGGCGGCGACAACGTCATTTCGTCGACCAGCGCCACGGGCGGAGCGTGGTCACACCCCGCCCTGTGGCCAGGTGACGGTGGCTATGTCTACGCCACCGTGACCGGGCAGCCAGGGGGCCAGTACCCCGGGAATGCTGGCACCATCGACGCCTTCAAGGAGTCCTACTCGCCGAGTGGTGCCCCACTCTTTACACTGGCCGGAACCACCGTGGGCGAACCGAATGGATCTATGAAATTTGGCTCGAGCTCGCCGCTCATTACCTCGAATGGCACGGCCTCGGGCTCAGCGTTGCTCTGGGTCGAGGAACTTCCCAATGGCGCGGGCGGAACGGGAACCCTCGACGCGTACAACCCAGTGCCCCAGAACAACGGCTCCGGTGACCTCTTGAAGCTCGTGTGGCAGTCGCCGCAAACGTTCCCCGGCGAGAAGCTCACCGAGCCGGGGGTGGGAGACAACATGCTCTTTGTGGGTACTCGATGGGGGCAGTTGATTGGCTACGGTCTCACTCAACCGGCCCTGGCGACCGCCAACGACGTCGACTTTGGATCAACCCAAGTGGGCACCTCCACCCTGCGGTACGCAACAATCACGGCCACCGCCCCCGAAACCGTGAATGCAGTGAGCGTCTCGGCAAGTGCATTTACCGTGGCGGCGGGCGGACCAACATTCCCTCAGTCACTGGTCGCAGGCCAAACCCTCAGCGTTCCGATCACGTTCTCCCCAACGGCGAGTGGTACCAACCTCGGGCAGTGCACCTTCAATCTTGCGAGCCAGTCATCCACTGCGCCGCCCACGGCCCTGACGGTAAACCTCACCGGAACCGAGGTTTCGTCGGTGAACTTTTCTGCCCCGGCCGTCACCGACTTCGGGACACTACCAATCTCCGGGCAGCCTGTCACGAAGCAGGTCACTATCACGAACACGTCCACTCAGACGGCCACGGTGGACTCCTTAGACCTGCTTAACGTGAATTCGAGTTATGCAGTTTCCGCCGCAACGACGACAGCAGTGATTCCCCCCGCTGGGACGTACACATTCGTCGTGACGTTCACTCCGCCGGGTACGGCCGGTGACTACTCGCACGACTTTCCGTCGCTGGTGACCCTCCGAACCTCAATCGGTAACGTCGCCGTGCCACTCTTCGCCGTGGCGGCACCACAGGCCAACTTGGCACTGACACAAAGCAAGTTGAACTTCGGCCGCGTGCGCGTTGGCGGACGCAAAACACTCACCCTCCGACTTCTCGACAACGGTGGTCTCTCAGTCAGGATTACCGCTGCGTCAGTCGTGGCGGCGCCGTTCACTACCCCAGTTCTCGTCAAACGAGGTTCAGTGTTCTCCGGCAACGCCGACGTGACGATTCCATTCACTTTCAGCCCACGAGCCAAGAAAGTGTTTACCCTCATGTGGACGATCACGGGGAATGATGGATCGGGACCACATCGGGTGACGCTTACCGGATCAGGCGTCTAGCGGGTACCTCGGGAGCGACGGCGCTGCACCGCACGTCAATGGCGCGCCTCACCCTCGGTCGTTAACGCACGAATGGGGTGGCGCGAGCGCCACCCCATTCGTGCAAAGTCAGATGACTTAGAAGTCTTCCATGCCACCGCCGGGCATTGCCGGGGCCTTCTCTTCGGGCTTGTCGACGATGACGCACTCGGTGGTCAAGAACAGTGCC
>CAIKBU010000128.1 GCA_903825765.1 uncultured Actinomycetes bacterium
CCAACGAGACCAACCTTCTCGCCATTGCCAACGGTAAAGGAGACGGGCTCGAGAATACGGCGTGCGCCAATCTCAATCCCCAGTTCTCGGACAATAAGCACCTTACGCTCCTAGGAGCGCGGCGGCGGAACGTAGTTCGTCTCGGAACTCGGGGTGGGCAATAGCAATCAGGGCCTCGGCTCGCTCCACAACACTGCGGCCACGAAGGTCAGCGCTACCGAATTCCGTCACGATAACGCCGGCGAGATGACGTGGCGACGTCACGACGGAGTGGGGAGTCATGCTTCCAATGATACGACTCTTTCGGACCCCGTTAACCACGGCGGTGGATTGCAGGCAAATGAGCGACGTGTGTTCGAGGCGCAAACTGGCGCCCTCGACAAAATCAGTGTGGCCACCGACCCCGGAATACTGGCGCGGTCCAATGGTGTCGGCAATCATCTGTCCGAGCAGGTCGACCTCCAGGGCTGAATTGATTGAGACCACCGCGTGGTTGGCGGCAATCACACTGGGGTCGTTGACGTACGTCACCGGTGCGAAGCCGACCTGGTCGTTTTCGTGGAGGAAGTCGTAGAGGTCGCGACTACCGAAGGCGAACGTCGTCACCGAGCGACCAGGGTGCAGACCCTTTCGAAGGTTGGTCACCTTACCGGCGCGAGTGAGCGCAAACAGTCCGTCGGTGAACATCTCTGAGTGCACGCCGTAGTCACCACCATCACGCCTGGCTAACTCTTCCGCCACCAAGCTGGGTACGGCGCCGATTCCGGTCTGGAGCGTTGCGCCCTCGCGCACGTAATTCGCGGCGATGGTGGCGATTGCGAGATCATTACTCGTTGTGGCTTCCTCCGCCATGCTCGTCGGCACTTCGTCAGTCACCACCACCACGTCGACATCGTCGAGCGACAGGGTGTGATCGTGTCCGGGTAAGGCCACCGTTCGCGGGAAGTGCGGGGATACTTCGACGATGAGCACTCGTTCGGGGTCCCGTCCAGCTCGACGAAATTCTTCGAGGTGGGCACCGTTGTAGAGCGAGAGGCTTATGTCGCCGTTGGCATCCGGCATCGACCCCTGCGCCATCATGATGCGCGGCGCTAATTGTTGCACCAAGAGGCCATAGTGGCGAAAGAAGGAAGGGACGTACTGCACATTTGCGCCACGCGCCTTCATCACGCGTTCGAGGCCACCGAAGAAGCTGCTGCGGTACTGGACGCGTGGATGGGCGAAGAGTTCGTGGGAACCGAGAAGCAGCCCACCACTAACGATGAGGTCTTCGTAGTCACTGCGCTTTGAAAGTTCACCCAGCAACGTTCGCGGCGTGCCGGAAATAAGTCCGAGCCCAATGGTGTCGATTGGGCGCACGAGCGCCACCGCCTCCGACGGAGATAGGAAACGAGTAGGCATCTGCCCATCATTACCCTTCGCGAGGACAGGGGCAACTCACCACGGGGTTAACTTCTACGCTGATGCCTCGTCCGCCGGCACTGCGGCGGCGGTCGCGACCGTGTGGCCTTCATCGAGGTTCATCACGCGAACACCCGTGGCGTCGCGTCCCTGTGATGACACTTCACGCACGGGCGTGCGAATCAAGACACCACCACTCGAAGCCAGCAGAATTTCATCGGTGAGGTGCACCATGAAGGCCGCCACCACGAACCCACGAGCGACGGAAAGCTTGATGGCGCGCACGCCCATACCGCCACGTCCTTGGCGGTTAAAGCGCTCCACCTTCACTCGCTTCCCGAAGCCGGTGTCAGTGACCAAGAACAGATCGGCGTCGTCACGGATCAAGTCGAGGGCGATGGCCTTGTCGTCACCCTTCAGCTTGATCGCCCGAACACCCGTCGAGTCGCGTCCCATCTCACGGACCTCTGCTTCGTTAAAGCGAATCGACATGCCTCGGTACGTCACGACCATCAAGTCGTCGGTACCGCTCGTCGCGACAACCCGCACCACTTCGTCGCCCGGTCGTAGCTTGATCGCAATCCAGCCTTCACGACGTGACTTGTCGTATTCGGAGAATGGCGTCTTTTTGACCGTGCCGTCGGCGGTGGCAAAAACGAGGAACTTATCGGCGGGGAAGTCGTTGGTGGTGACAATCGCCTGAATGCGCTCGTTGGGCTGGAGGTTCAATAAGTTGACGACGGCCGTACCCTTGGCTGTCCGTTCCTTGATTGGAATCTCGTGCCCGCGGAGGCGGAACACCCGACCCAGGTTGGAGAACAAGAGCAGGTAGGCGTGCGTGGTGGTGTGCACAATCTGTTCGACGAAGTCTTCTTCCTTCAACTTCGCGCCCTGCACGCCGCGGCCACCACGTGCCTGTGTGCGGAAGGCGTCAGCGGACACCGACTTGATATAGCCCGCCTGCGTCATGGTGATAACGACGTCTTCGTCATCGATGAGGTCTTCCATGCCGAGTTCACCAGGATCGTTGACGATGGCCGTGCGCCGCTCGGTGGCGTACTTGTCACGAATTACCGTGATTTCCTCCGAAATAACTGCGCGCAACTTGGCGTCAGTCGAGAGAATTTCCTGCAGCTCCGCTATCAGTGCGCGAAGTTTGGCCATCTCTTCTTCGAGTTCATGACGGCCTAGTCGGGTCAAACGACCAAGGGTCATATCCAAAATGTGATTGGCCTGCTCTTCGGAAAAGTCGAAGGGGCTCGCCATAAGTGATTGGCGGGCCGCC
>CAIKBU010000129.1 GCA_903825765.1 uncultured Actinomycetes bacterium
CAACGGCGACAGCGCCGCCGATGCGTTCTCGGGTGCACCAGATCTCAGCTCAGGTGCCAGCCGAGGATCCGACACCGGCTCCTACGCCATCACGGCCGCGACGGGTTCACTGAGCTCGAGTAACTACAGCTTCGTCTTCGTACCCGGCACGCTGACGATTGCGCAAGCGGCGGGTGCCATTGCAATCACCTCGTCGCCCACGCCGAACTTCGGTTCGACCTACACCGTGACCTACAGCAACCTCAGTGGTGGGGTCATTCACTTGACGTCGTCAGACCCCTCGGTTTGCCAGGTCATCTCAGCCACCACGGTCACGTTCATCAAGGTCGGCGACTGTACGTTGACACCGAGCGTTGACGCGACGAATGACTACGTTGGTGCCACTGGTGTCGCTCAGTTAATCACCGTGGTTCCTGTGGCACCGTACGCCCCCGTCATCACGTCAGTCGTTCCGTCGAACGCGCAGGCGACCGTTTCGTGGACGGCGGACGCCTTCACGGGTGGTGAGCCACTCACCGGGTACATCGTTCGCTACTCGACTGATGGACTGAGTTGGACCACGGCCACAATGTGCACCGGCCTGACCACGAGCTGTGTCGTCACCGGACTGACGAACGCCGTTCCCTACACCTTTGAGGTCAACGCGACGAACGCAGCCTCGCTGACCAGCAACTGGTCGGCGGGCTCCAATTACGCCGTCCCTTACACCGTGGCGAACGCTCCCGCTTCGGTGAATGCGACCTCGTACCACAGCGGTACCTCGACGGTGAGCTGGACGGTGCCTAGTTTCGATGGTGGATCGTCCATCACCGGCTACACCGTTGCTGTGGCTCCCTCGACCGGCATCACTGTGCCGAATGCCTGCGTCAACACTCTCAATTTGACGTGCACGTTTACTGGTTTGAGCAACGGTACGACGTACACCTTTAGTGTCGTCGCCACGAACGCCGCTGGTGCGAGTGCCTCGACGTCCGCAACGGCCGTTCCGGCCGCTGCGCCGGCGGCTCCCGCCTCCGTGACCCCCGTCTCGTACCAGAACCAGCAGGTCACCGTTAACTGGACCGCTCCGTCAACCACCAACGGTGACGCGGTAACTGGCTACAGCGTGTCAATCGCGCCGTCGACTGGCGTCACCATTCCGACATCGTGCACCAACACACTGAATTTGAGCTGTGTGATCACTGGTCTCACCAACGGTTCCACCTACACCTTCAGCGTGACCGCGACGAACCACGCCGGCACCTCGCCCGCGACCTCCGGTACGGCCAGTCCCGCCACTACGGCGAGCGCCCCCGCCACGGTGTCGGCGACCACCGGTGACGACACCAAGTCGACCGTCACCTGGAGTACACCCACCAGCGACGGGGGAGCGGCCATCACGTCGTACCTCATCACCGTGCAGGGCACCGTCGGCACCCCGAGCAATGGCGGTACGTGTGCCGCTGACTTCTCGGGCATCACGGGTGCGAATACGGTGTGTGGCAAATACAACGTTGAAAACCAGAGCGTCACGCTCACCGCTCCAGCGGGAAGCGTCTTCAATGCTGTCACCTACGCGTTCTACGGCACAGCAACAATCAATGGCAGTGGCATACCGACGGCCAGTAGTTGCAACGCCTCCTCGGCCCTCGGCATCGTTACGAACCTGTTGGTCGGCAAGAACTCGGCCACCTTCACTGAAGGCAACGCCCTCTTCGGCGATCCTTGTAGCGGTACGGTGAAGCATTTCTACATCGTGGCTACCTACACCCCATTGAGCTGGACGGTTGCCGCCCCCGCTAACAGTTACACCATTACCGGTTTGACGAACGGTGCCAGCTACACCTTCCAAGTTGCGGCCATCAACGCAGCGGGCACCGGTACCGCGACGGCGGCCACGGCCATCGTGCCGCTCGGCACCCCAACGACGCCGAGTATTTCGAACGCCCCGACCAACGCCCAGTACGGGCAGTCCTTTACGGCGACGGTCGCAACGACGGGTGACGGCACCAAGTCAGTGACATCGACCACGACGAGTGTCTGTACGACTACGGGTATGGTCGTGAAGTTTGTTGGCATTGGCACCTGCACCTTGACCGTTGCGGTCGCCCAGGGCCCCACCTTCCACGCTGGTACCGCGACGCAGTCAATCACGGTGGCCGTTGCGCCAATGACCGTGACGGCGACAACGCCCAACGTGACCTACGGCACTGCGGTAGCACCGTCGTATTCGGCTCCGGCCCTCGTGAGCCCCGACGTGCTGGTCGTGACCTACACCTACGTGGGCGTCGCCCCGACGGTCTACAACGCCACGACGGCACCGACCCAGGCCGGTAGCTACACCGTCACGCCGTCGGAAACCTTCTCCACGGGTACCGCCGCGAACTACCAAATCACGAATACGGCTGAAACCTTGGTCATTGCCCAAAAGGCGCTCACCATTACGACGACGACGCCGAACGTCACCTACGGAACGGCCATTACGCCGTCCTACAGTGCTCCAGCGTTGGTCAGTCCCGACGCAATAGCGGTGACCTACACCTACGTTGGCGTGTCGCCCGTGGTCTACAACGCCACGACGGCACCGACCCAGGCCGGCAGCTACACCGTGACCCCATCAGAGACCTTCTCGACCGGTACCGCCGCGAACTACGTGATCACGAACACGCCCGAGACCCTCGTTATTGCCCAAAAGGCGCTGAGTATTACGGCGTCGAGTACGTCAGTGGTCTACGGCTGGGCCGTGCCTTCGGTCACTCCGACCTACAGCGGTTTCATTACGGGTGAGTCCTCAGCGGACCTGACCGGAACCACCACCTGTGACTCGGGTACCACGACCACTAGTCACGTCAGCATCTACGTGTCGACCTGTACTGGGGTTACCTCGAAGAACTACGCCATCACGTTTGTACCTGGCACCACCACCATCACCAAGGCCCCGCTGACGATTACGGCTTCGGCCGCGGTGTCGGGCGCGACGCAAGTGGCCGCCACGCAGGTCTACGGTGCCGCTGCCCCCACCATCATCGCCCTCTACAGCGGCTTCGTCTTGACCGACACGTCGCGCAACCTGACTGTTCTGCCCGTCTGCATCTCGGGCACCACCTCGGCGTCGCACGTTGGCACCTACACAGCCTCGTGCAGTAGTGCCCAGTCGGGGGACTACAGCTTCACCTACGTCGCCGACACCACATCAGTGACCAAGGCGCCGCTGGTGATCACGGCCTCGAGTGTGACGCAGCCCTACCTGTCGACGCCGCCGGTAATCACGCCGAACTACACCGGATTTGTAAACGGTGACGGTGCTTCGAGCCTGAGTGCACAGCCCACCTGTTCGGGTACCTCAACGAGTGCCAGCCTGGTGAGTGCGAGCCCCTTCGTCTCGAGTTGTGTCGGTGCGACCGCGCACGACTACACCATCACGTACGTGGCGGGGATTGTGACGATTGTGCCGATTGCGCCGACGACGCCGCGCATTACCAACCTGGCCGTGAACGCCCTCTACGGTGGCAGCTTTACGCCCTCAATCGATTCAAATAGTGACGGTGTGACGAGCGTGATTTCTTCGACGCCACTCGTTTGCACGGTGAACACAACGACTGACCTGGTGAGCTTCGTTGGTCCCGGTACCTGTTCGCTCAACGCGCACTCGGCCGCCGGCTCCAACTACGTGGTGGCCGCGGGTACCGCCCAGACCTTCACGGTCGCCAAGGCACCGCTGACCATCACGGGTCCGAGCGCCACCATCATCATTGGTTCGGCCGCCCCCGCCATGACTGCCCTCTACACGGGCTTCGTTGCGGGTGACACGGCGTCCTCATTGACAACGCGGGCCACGTGCCTGACCTACGCCAGTGCCTACGCCGGCGTAGGCGTCTACGCCACCACGTGCTCGGGTGCGACGTCACCGAACTACGCAATCACGTACGTGGCCGGTGCGGTGACGATCATCCTCGACACGCCGACGACGCCCGTCATTACGAACCTGCCCAGTATTGATGCGGTGGGCAACACCTACACCCCGACCGTCAGCACCAACGGCGACGGAGCCAAGGGCTTCATCTCGGTCACGCCGGCCGTCTGCTCGGTCGCCGGTGGTGTGGTTACCTATCTGCTCGTCGGTACGTGTACCTTGAAGGCCACGGTGGGCGTTGGTGCGCACTACAACACCGCGACTGGTCTCGGCCAGGACATCCCCGTGAGCAACCCCCTGACGAGTGCCGACATGGTCTACGCCGTCACCAACTGGTGGATCGGTGGCTACCAGAGTTCCGTGACCCTGACCAACAACGCCACGATTAACGTCGGCAGTGGCGCACACCCGTGGCAGTTCGCCTTCGTCTTGCCCACCGGCACGGCGATTTCGAACCTCTGGGGTGCGAGCTACGTCACGGCCGCAACGACGGGCGGCACGCTCGTTACCGTGACTGGCCCCAGCTACTTCCCACTGCTGAAGCCCGGCCAGAGTTACCAGATTGGGTTCACCACGACCGGCAATGCGGATGCGGGCAACTGCATCATGGGTGGACAGCTCTGCTCGATGCCGTCACCGCTCATTCCCGCCATCTCGACCGCCAACGTGACCTATCGTGTGGCCAGCTGGACGCCGGCGGGCTACCACGCTGAGTTCACCATCATCAACCCCACCTCGGCCCCGGTGGGCACCGTGGCTGCCCCATGGAGCCTGCAGTTCGTCTTGCCCACTGGCACGACGTTGTCGTCGAGCTGGGGTGCGACCACGACCACCGCACCCACCACTGGTGGCACACTCGTCACGATGACGGCCCCGACATCGGCGCCATCAATCGCGCCGGGACTGTCGGTGTCGGCCGGCTTCACCACCACCGGCTCCGGTGCCGCCACGAATTGCGCGATGGGCGGCCAGTCGTGCGAGAGTTCGCCGAGTGCGCCCACCAACGCGGTGGCCACGGCCTCTTCGGCGAGCGCCACGGTCTCGTGGACGCCGTCCACCACCGCGGGTGCCTCGACCGTGACCTCGTACGAAGTCACGACCGTCGGATCGTTCCAGACCTGCACCATCAGTGCCAATGTCGGTACTCAGTGCACCGTGACGGGACTCGTCAACGGCACGAGTTACACCTTCGTCGTCCGCGCCATCAACGGACTGGGAGTCTCCAGTTCACTCTCGCCAGCCTCGAACGCGGTCACCCCCTTTGGCGCGCCCGACAGCCCTACGGGGGTAACGGCCACCGCCGGTGACGGACAGTCGGTCATCCGCTGGACAGCACCGTCGGGTCTCGGCGGCTCCACCATCGCGGGCTACACCGTGACGGCGTCGCCGTCGATTACGGCGCCCGCATCGTGCACGAATACCACGGCCTTGACCTGCACCTTCACGGGACTGACCAACGGGGTCAGCTACACCTTCACCGTAACGGCCACGACCGCCGCCGGCTTTACGAGCTCGGCGTCATCGAGTTCAAACGTGGCCCAGCCACTCACGCCACCCAGCGCGCCCTCGACGGTGGTCTCGAACGCCGGGGACGGCCAGGCGACGGTTACCTGGACGGCTTCGACCAGTGGTGGCACTTCGATCGCGGACTACGTGGTTACCGCTCTGCCGGGCGGCATCAACTGCACCGCCTCACAGGCCCACGGCGTGGTGACCTCGTGCGTAGTGGTCGGTTTGACCAACGGCGTGTCCTACACCTTTACGGTGCAGGCACTCACGAGCGACCAGCGCACCAGCGCCGCCTCGGCGGCGTCGGTGGCGGTCACGCCACTCGGGGCTCCCAGCGCTCCGTCGTACGTTCACGCCGTCGAAGGTAATGGTCAAGCAACCGTTACGTGGACGGTGCCGGCGCAGAACGGCGGCTCGTCGAACATCCGCTACACACTGAGTGCCTCACCGTCGGTCACGATCCCCGCGGCCTGTCAGGCGACGAGTGCGACGAGTTGTGTCGTCACTGGTCTCACCAACGGCGTGGCGTACACCTTCACGGTGACCGCCACGACTGCCGGTGGCACGAGTAGCGCGTCACCAGCGTCGAAGGCCGTGCGGCCACAGGCCACAACGCAGAGCGGTGCCCTGCACTATCTGTTCGTCAAGAAGATGCTGAGTCGCACGATTTACCAAGGCCACTTCACGATCTCGAACCCCACGAACACCGCCATTGGCACCCGGGTGCTGCCGTGGTCCTTCAGCTTCAAGTTGCCTTCGGGCACGACGTTGTCGAGTCTCTGGGGCGCTACGTACACCAGCAGCAGTGCGGGTGGCGTTACCACCGTGGTGGTCACGGCCATGAAGTCAGCGCCCAGTGTGGCCGCTGGCAAGTACGCCGTGGTGTACTTCACCACCAAGGGTAAGGGTGCGGCCTACGGCTGCGTCGCCGGTGGAAACGCCTGCGTCGCCCACTAGTGAAGTGAACGCTCCGGCGTTCTCGTGGCTCTAGGCCTCGGGAGCGTCGGGGCCGTTCGCTTCGATATCGGCGCGGACCTCGTCCATGTCGAGGGCCAAGGCCTGGGTCATCAGATCACGAAGCGCCGCTTCGGGGAGTGCGCCGGCTTGGGAGAAGATAACAATCTGCTCTCGGATAATCATCAACGTAGGAATCGATTGAATGGCGAACGACGCGGCGAGCGACTGCTGGTCTTCGGTATCGATCTTGCCGAAGACGGCGTTCGGGAAGTCGTCGGACACGGTCTCGAAAATTGGTCCAAACGTCCGGCAGGGGCCACACCACTCAGCCCAGAAGTCGAGGAGCACGAGGTCGTTGGCCTCAATAAGGGTCTCGAGGGTCTCAGCGGTAACGGTAACGGTGGCCATGGCGGCGTCCTCTCTGGCGAATGCGCTTTCGCAGAACGCCGTGACTACCTTAGAGTGTTTCTCGTACTAGTCGACTGGCCGCCACGTTCGACACGACGAAGTGGATAGATCGTGACGTCGACTGGCTCGCCCACGAGGATGTGGGGCGCCCCCTCGAGCACGAACCCCGCCGCGGCGACCGTCTCGGTGACCACCGTAGTCAGCTGCGCCGATCGCAACCGCCAGGGCTGGTGCCGCAATTCTCCTCGGTAGAGATGACCACGCCGCAAGGTGTAGAGGGCGTAACGCTCCACTAGGAACTGCTCGAGGCCAGGGTTGGCGAGCCGCGATGGTTGGTCATCGACGGTCACGTCGAGCGCGGCTCGAGCGCCGTCGTCGTGTCGCTGACTGTGCCAGCGACGCCGCGCACCCACCGCTTCGAACGAAGTGGCCGCGTGGCGGTAGGGGAGTCCGAAGGCGACGTTGGCAGTTTTGACGGCGAGCCAGCGGTCGGCGTCCAAGGTACAGAACCACACGCCGGACTTGCCATCAGGCCCCTTGACGTAGGTACGAACGTTTACCTCACCGAAGTTGTGGGTGCTGGCGAATCGGGTCAGGGGGCCAAAGGGGCCGGCCAGGCGAAGGTCACGCATGGCGAAGGGAATGAGTCCGACCCACGCCTGACCCTCGTAGAGGTCCGGGGTAAGCCCGTGGGGCAGGAGGTCCGCGACGAGGTCAGCGTCAACGGGCCAGTGGCACCACACAATGTTGGACCACGTTTGACGGAGCAGTGGGAGTCGGCGTGCGACGGAGGGTGATGTGGTCGCTGACGGCACCATGCAGCTGGCATCGAGCAGGTGGAGTCGAACAAGGAGCCGCGAAATTGCGATGCGATTGGCGGCAACGGTCTGGTAGAGGGCATCGTTCCATGTTCGTAGGAGTGGAACGCGGTTCGCCAGCAGCGCGAAGCGACCGAGACCACCCCACACACCAGGGAGCACGCTGAGTGCCGTGGCGACCGCCGTTGAGCAGGTCGACGTCTCGCTCCCGCGACGGGCCACGACCGTTTTGGTAAAGGGCTGCTCGTTTCGGTCGGGCCACGTGCAGGCCGACGAAGGGTAGCAGTGCAGTTGGCGTGCGCTATCGCGACGCTCCAACCACGCGACACTGGCCCGACAGAGACCGCAGTCGCCGTCGTAGACCAGTTCGACGAGAGGGGTGAGAGACACGTAGCCAGCGTAGGGAGTGTGCGAACGAATGCAGTCGCGCGGGCAAACCAGCGGGTGGTCACAGAGACGCCACTGCAGTGGTGTGTCGCAGTTCTCTACATTGTCAGGGTGACTTCTTCACTCACCCGTCGGCAGTTCCTGGCTGCGGCCCTCGCCACCACAACTCCTTTTGTCCTGCCGAGAGCCCAGAGTGGGCGGCCAGTACCGCCACTGCGTGGCTCACTGGTCTCTCGGTGGGGGACAGATCCCTTTTCACTCGGCAGTTACGCGACCCTTCGACCTGGCGGCACGTGGGACGACCATTCGACGGCAACGCGCGTTGCTCGGGGGCGCTTTGTTCTGGCGGGCGAGGCCTTCGACCCCCGACACCCAGGAACGGTGCAGGGTGCGATGGCCAATGGGCGGTCGCGGGCAGCGGCACTGTCCTCGGCGGGCGTGCTGCAACCGGGTGACCACGTCGCGGTGGTGGGCGCCGGTGTCGCGGGCCTGAGTGCGGCGCAGTACCTGCGCCACGCGGGGTATCGAGTGACTGTTTTGGAAGGGCGAGGACGTGTCGGCGGACGAGTATGGACTGACCGCACCCATGGAGTTCCTCTGGAATACGGGGCCGCGTGGGTGCACGGCCTGACGGGCAATCCACTCACCACACTCGTCCGCGACCTCGGACTGACCCTCGTCCCGACCAACTACGACGATGCAGTAGTGGTCACTGTCGAGGGTGACGTCGTGTCCCCGTCGGCGGTGCAGTCCCGCCAAGCCAGCGTGTGGCGAGCGGTGGCGAAGGCGCAACGAGTCGGTGACGATTCATGGAGTCTCGCGAAAGGGCTCGCCGCAGTTGGGTACCCCACGACACCTCTCGCATCGTGGGCCCTCGTGACCGAGATTGTGCAGGAGTACGCCGACGATGCCTCGAACCTCAGCCTGGCGTGGTTCAACAACGATGGCGCGCTGACGGGGGGCGACGCCATGGTGGCTGGTGGCTTCGACCAGGTCCCTCGGGCCTTGGCGCGTGGCCTCAATGTGCAACTCGCGGCCGCGGTCTCCGCGGTTCGCGCGGTGGGCCACGCCCTAACGATCACCACGACGACGGGTAACCTCGCCGCCGACGGCGTCGTACTGACGGTGCCGGTCGGCGTCTTGCACGCAGGAACGTGCGCGATTGACTGGTCTGGTCTCGGGGCACTGGCCCAACGACAGGCCCTCGACTCCTTCGCCATGGGTGATCTCGAACGCGTTGTCTTGCTGTACGAGGAGGCTTTTTGGGCGCACAAGCAGGTCTTTGGCATTGTTGGCACGCCGCAGGGTCGCTTCGCCGAAGGGTACGACCTTTCGCCGGTCGTGGGACGCCCGGCGCTCGAGTTCTTCTCGGCCGGCGCAGCGGCTCGGTCCTTGTCCGCCAGCGACGCGACGGTCGTCGCCGAGTCGCGCGTAGTGGCGGGCGTCCTGCCGCGCCGCTAGAGCGTCTGACCCTTCGCAAAGTCGTGGAGAATTTCGCGGGCGGCGCGAATGCCCTCCTGGGCGCCACCTTCCATATAGCCCTGGTAGCTGGTGGAGCAGTGCTCGCCGGCGAAGTGACAGCGTCCTTGACGCACCCCCTCGTAGCCGGCGAAGGCGCTGAACTGGCCAACTTTCCAGCAGGCGTAACTTCCTCGGAGATTGGGATCACTCCACGGCGTTGACAACGTGGCTCGGCCGTTGAAATGAGTCGGGATGCCGGGAAAGACTCGTCCCACGGTGGCCAGAGTCGACTCGACGGGCCCAGCGATGCCGCTGGTGGCGTAGGGGGTCGCCGCGCGCAGGGCGGTGCCGTTGTGCCCGCCGGTGTAGGCGGTCAAAATTCCAGTGGCCCCGGCTCGCCCACGTGTCGATTCCCATACGTTTTGGACGTTGAGGTCGCTGTAGAAGGTGCCGTCGCTGTGACCCCACGGGCCAGTTGAAGTCCAGGGGCGTCCGTCAAACTGCATCATGAGTTTCGAATTAGTGCCGTAGCCGAGTTCGGTAATGGCGGTCCGTTTGCGGGCGTCAAAACCGGCGTCGCGAAAGTCAAGACGACGGAGCACGCTGAAGGGAATTGTCATGACGACCCGGTCCGCAGTCACGGTGCTGGAGGACGTGGCCGAGGCGAAGGTCAGGTCGTAGGAGCCATCAGTGCGCTTGGCGATGCGTTCGAGTCGCTGGTTGGTGCGCACTCGTGAGGGGCCGAGGTGATCTGCGATGGCGCGAGGCAGGCGCTCATTGCCGCCGAGAATGCCGTACCGCTGGTCGGATTGACCATAGATCGACACCGTGCGACTGCCCGTGGGTTGGTAGGGGAGGATGCTAACGAGATTAAGCGAACTCTGTTCGTGGGTATCGAGACCAAGTTCTTGGTTGTAGGCCGAGTCGAGAAGGGCACCGAGCTGCGAGGCGTGCCCGCCGGGTATGTACGTGTCAATCCACTGCCACAGACTCATCGCGTCGAGCGCGCGACCGGCGGCATTGAGCGAATCGTAGGTAAGGCCCGACCCGATGGACGCGAGTTGTTTATTGAGGGTGACGAGTACGGGGCGGAAATCGGTAGCGAACTGCGCTTGTGAGTAGTAGCGCCCGTGAAGGAAAAGTGTGTCGGCGCTTCCCTTGGCTTGGGCCCCGAGGAAGTCCGTGAGGGGGAGTCCAAACCGTTTGGCGAGTCCGAGGACGGTGGCGTGATCGGAGTCAAAGAACTCACCGCACCATTCCGTGGTTTGACCATGCTTCCACGTGGTCGTGTTTGAATGCATCCGCCCGCCCACTCGGTCAGACGCCTCATACACGGTGGCCAGGTGGCCAGCGTCTTTGAGCGCCAACGCGGCACTCAGACCCGCGATGCCACCCCCAATAATCGCGATCCGTGACGTCGTTGACGCTCCGGCCTTCGTCGTGGGCACCGTCAGGGCGGCGAGTGACGAGAGGCCCGCGCCAGCGAGGAAGTGGCGACGTGAGAGTGAGGGGGCACTGTCGTGCGTGCCGATCACCATCGCCTGAAGTTTGCCAAAGAGTGGCGTACGCGCCATGGGGTCCTCGCAATCGAATAGGTCACGGCGGCGAGTGCCGTCGTGACCTCATCCTACGGCGAGAGGACTATGCCGAAATGGCAACTGCCTTCGGCTTGTCGATTTTCGTGACCACGAGGAATGTGACGAAGGCGACGATGGCGGCGAGGAACAGAAGGCTCGTCACGGTGGTGCCGAGGCCACAACCGCTGGCGCTCTTCGGTTGTGACAAGTAGTCGCCAAGTGACGCTCCGAGGGGGCGCGTGATGATGTACGACGCCCAGAAGGCGGCGATGCCGCCAATGAGCTTGGCGCGGTAGGCCAGACCGACCACGGTCAGGGCGCCAGCGAAGACCATGAGCGTCGAGAAATAGCCCAAGGCCAGTTTCTCGGAAATGAAGTCGCCGGCCGCCGTTCCGAGGGCGAAGGTGAAGAGAATGGTCGTCCAGTAGAACGCCTCTCGACGAAAATTATCGACCGTGTGAATCGAGAGGGTGCCCTCCACGCGTTGCCAGACCACGAACGTCGTGGCCAGGGCGATGGTGAAGGAAATTGTTGACGCGAGTTGGGAGACGCCCCAGTTGTCCACCATGTTGTCGGTGAGCAGCGTCCCTACGATACTGATGAGCACGACGGTGACCCAGTACAGAGGGGCGATGTAGCGATTTACCAAAAACTGTGCAAGCAGCGCGCCGACGAAGGGAACGAGCATGACGAAAAACGTGTTCTGTTCGCCGAGGCCAACGTGGTTCCAGAGCCAGTCGGCAAACGTCTCTCCAACGGTGGTGGACAGCACCTTAATCAACCAGAAGTAAACCGTAATCTCGGGTACTTTGACCAAGGCTGAGCGTGAAATGGGACCGGAGTGCAGCGTGGGGTTTCTGGACATAGGGGAAATACTACGAGTGCCCGCGGCGCACCCCTTCCGCGGCTTCGTAAAATTTAGTGAAGAATTGAAACGGCGCTCAGCACGTCTTCGTCCCCAATTGGTAGAGCGCAGTGAGCGTCGCTACTCGCACGGTGGTCGCTCGTCCCGATGGTGACCGCCACCACACTTGATAGACGTGGTGATCATTTGCTTCAAAGGGCTGGGCATTCGCGACGAAGGTAAATGATGCCGCCGCGTTCGAAGGAGAAAACGTCACGATCCCGGGATCGGCACGTGGTCCGTCGTCAATGAGCACCTCAAAAGCGGCCGACGCCCCCGCAACCGATGCACTGAACGTGAGCGTTAGCGCACCCCGTGCACAGTAGCGACCACCGAGTCCTGGCACCTGATGGAAGGAACGCGACGTCGTGGTCAGGCTGGTAGAGCGCCACGTGGTGGCTAAGTGGTTGGGCTGGCTCGTGGCGCCGCCCGCCCCGATGGAGGCCGACGTGGCGCCGGGCCAGTTCATCATGACGATGAGGGCCACCATGGTGAACGACCGATGCTTCAAAGCAACCCCCCAAGTGATGCGGTAGCGCACCCCTACGATGCCGAACATAACACCGCTGCGCCTTGGTCGTTCGGCACTGGGTCGATAGTGCCAAACGGTGCCTCGTAGGATGACGCGGTGGCCTATCTCGCGCTCGTGGTCCTTGTCGTGGTGGTCAATATGTTGCCCGCGTTCGGTCCGCCAACGTGGACCATTTTGGTGTTCGCTCGACTCAATTGGCATATGAATCCGGTCGCTCTCGTCTTACTGGGCGCGGTTTCGGTGTCCTGACCCCCTTCATGGTCAACCTCCATTCCCAGTCTTATCTGGGGCTCTCTAGTCATAAGAGATGGACCGATTGAAGGGGGTCCGGCCAAAGGAGTCACAAGGGAAGTCCTATAAGTCGGGCTGGCAAGGTTTAGACTCCAACTGTTGTACAACCTACCAATCAGTCTTGAGGTCTTATGCCTATCCGCGTAGCTGAATACCTGGGTGTCAGCACCTCAAACTCCTACGGAGATCCGTCGCCAATAGACTCTTCATCAAGTCCTCGGGTGGCGTGCCCTTTTCGAAATGGTGGCTGTGCGAAGGCTGCCAAGGGTCAAACCCCTGTCTGCTCAATACGGGATGTGGACAATGACCAGGTATGGATTGTTTGCGAACATCGCCTTTGCGCCACCCAACCACGAGAAGCTGAGTTAACTGACTACCAACGGTCCGTTCTCAGTTCCATAAGCGAGATTGCGTTTCCTGGAGTTCGAAAATCTAATATTGCAATTACCCGTGAAGCAAGAGTTAGGCGGTCGCCTGGAAGAAATCGTTCAGATGACAGTAAGGCTGACTATCTGATGATTCAACTTGATGCCCAACACAATGAGATGCAGCAAAATAGTCGCGGCGTCATTCTGGAAATGCAGGGTGGAGGCGAGACCAGCAATACTCAGCTCCTGACTCGGCAGGTTCGAACTTGGGAGCGCACTGGAAAGTATGTAGATCTCATTGAACCGGTGGGAATTCGAGACATTGCAACGAACGCGTGGCGCCGCCAGCAAGAGCAATTTCTTTTCAAAGGAAATGTTGCACATCGCTCAAATGGACGTCTCATTTTTGCAATGGGCTCAATCCTTTACGACAAGGTTCTCGGTAACATTCTCCACCCGCCGTCTCCGATTCCAATATCAGGAGGATGGACGTTAGCTTTACTCGGGATTCGTGAGGGGAGCGGGGCGAACTCATTTGCGACTGATGGCTCGATTTCATTCGAAATTGACCCTTCAAGAATGCTGATAACGGACTATGGTGCTTTTGCTCGTGCACTCACCGACCAAGGCCAATACGATCCGAAACTGTTTAGCGCTCGGTACGAGACGCTTGAGGGGCGCCTAATCGACTTAACCTAACCGCTCAACTTCCAAGATTCTCGTGGCAATCCATTCAATAACAGAAACACAAACGGCATTTCCTATTGCTCGATGCCTATTGCTGTCCAGTTTTTTGGAAAACCCTGCAGCCTCTCGCACTCTGAAGGGAGCATTCGTCTTGCAAACAACGTCTGAACTTCCTCTGCTGTCGAGCGTGTAGGTCTCTCCGTCATTTCGGAAGCCTTTTGCTTGCGGGCCGGCGCCTGGTTTTCGACCGATTGCGGCATGTTGGACGGAGAAAAGGCGTGACGTTCCAAGGCCCGTAGGAAATCGCTTGGTGCCGAGATCGTTTTTCCCGAGACCCGCTCGATGAGTTGGCGTGCCTGCTCCGGCTTCAAAAAGTACTTCGCCGGCGCGGAGGCTTCGATAACTTGCGACAATGTAGACGCGACGACGACGCTGGGGTGTTCCAAAGTATTTAGCGTCCAGAATTCGCCACGATACGCCATACCCGAGTTCGACCAGTGTGCTAACGACCGTTCTGAAATCTTCCCCATTGTTGCTGTTGAGCAACCCGGGAACATTTTCAAGAATAAGCCACGCAGGGCGGCTACTTTCAACAAGCCTCGCAAATTCGAAGAAAAGTCCTGATCTTTCACCTTCTAAGCCCTTTCGCTTACCTTGATTTGCCAAAGAGACATCTTGGCAGGGAAATCCCCCAGTCCATACATTTGCCCCTTGAGGAATGTCCTTTGGAGCAACAGATTTGATGTCGCCAGCAAGAATCACCTCTGGCCAATGTGCTTGCAACACAGAACGACAAAACTTGTCAATCTCGCATTGGAATACAACTTCAGCGCCTGCTCGTTCGAAACCGAGATCGAACCCTCCAATGCCCGCGAAAAATGACGCGACTTGCAATGGATTGTTTTGAGACTTCGACACGATTTCAGACTATCCCTTGCGTGAGACACGACCCCGTTTTTCGGCCGCTCCGGCCGAAAAAACCCGCGGTTACCGCCTCAGTGGAAGGTCGTGATCTTCCCGGTGGCGCAGCGATCTCCACTTGCGGACCGCGCTTCAGCAGCGCCTTTGGTGAGATAGGCCTGCTTTTGCCCGCTGACGTACAGGGCCCGCTCGTACACGACGACTTTCTTGCCTACGTGATACTTCGTGTTGATCGTAAAAACA